>JAISZV010000281.1 GCA_031284475.1 Proteiniphilum sp.
CTTATCTCATACAAACCAAAGAGGCCGTGGAGATTATTGATCCACACTCCTGATGCAATAAACAATATTGCGCCTATTACCTGGATCAATAGTTTGTACCGGAAATGAACGTCAACCAGATCGTCAATAATCCCCGTCAGATACAGAAGGATGACGGCAGACAGCATCAGTAGCCATTCCATTAAGTGCGACAGGTAAACGGCTGAAATCAAGGATGTATGAAGAAGGATGTTGGCGCTCACTACCAAAAGAAAAGAGAGTATCATGGCAGGAAAAAACCCGATACCGCCTAACCGCGGAACGATTCCGGAATGCACTTTTCTCTCATCGTGCGAATCGAACAGTTTTTTCTTAATACAGATACGTTGAATTTCTGGTAGAAAAAGCCAGGAAAAAAGCCCACTGCTAACCAAAGCAGCAAAAAAACTGAGATATAATTCCATTTTTAACGGCATGACAATGTTGGTTTTGATTATAGTATGTTGAAAGATAACCCAGAGCGAGCATATCAATTTATGATTCTATATTTTCTAACAGGGAAGGATGTATATAATGTGTAGCCACCGCTACCACCCCTTTGATTTGAACAACCACCCGCTTGTTGTTCCTTACCCTGACTAATGTCCCTTCCACTCCTTCGAATATGCCGGATTTGATACGTACCCTGGCGCCTACTTTCATTTTCAACTCATCGGGATCCAGATACACGATCTGCTGATCATAATTACCGGCCACCGCTATAAAGTGCTGCATCTCTTTTTCCGGAATGGTAATAGGAGTACCCTTACCTTGATCCATTAAATAGCGTATAGGGAACTTCTGCTTCAATTCGTTGATAAACAACCGGGAGGACTTTATAAAAATCAGGTTGTGAACTACCGGCTCTAACTGCCTGACTTCCATACCACCCCTCTCGTAAATTTTATACGTCATAGGTACAAAATTAATTATCTTATTTGCATCGCAGTGTCTCTTTACGATCATTTCCCGGTTATAAGTAACCCGTAATGCATACCAATATGACACATTGTTCATCGTCATATTTTTTACATTGAAAATCGTCCCTCCTTTTTCTCATGTTAAAACACATCTTGGGGACACCAAAATAAATAATATTTTGATTTACAGATGTTAAGTCTTTTTCTGATCAATAAAGTATTGCTTCTGATCCAAAAACAATACTTTTTCTTTTGCAAAAGTATGAAAATAATCGGAATTTATCTTACAAAAACGTATATTTGTCAAATTGTATTACATATTTTTTATTATATTTATTAACCTGATTCATCATGATTGTCAACATCAAACTATATATCCAACTTAAAATATTCGCTATCAGCATATTACGAAAATTCGGCGGCGGTAGGCGCCGGTAAGGGAGTTGGAAGAGGAAGAATAACCGATTATTCTTCCCCTTTGTTTTCTTTTTTTGCACCGGACGCCGACTTTTTCGGAGAGAGCATGATCGACATGCGCTTACCCTCCAGAACGGGCATGTATTCTACTTTGGCGTACTCCTCAAGATCGTTGGCAAAACGCAGCAACAATACTTCGCCCTGTTCTTTGAACAGGATGGAACGCCCCTTGAAAAATACGAATGCTTTCACTTTTGAGCCTTCACCCAGGAAGTTCATAGCGTGTTTCAGTTTAAAATTGTAGTCGTGATCATCGGTTTGGGGGCCGAAACGAATCTCTTTCACCGTCACCTTTACCGATTTCGCCTTCTGTTCTTTTAATTTTTTCTTTTGTTGGTATACAAATTTCTGGTAATCAATTACCCTACAGACAGGCGGTTTTGCCATAGGAGCTATTTCCACAAGGTCTAACTCCTGCTGCTCGGCAATTTTCAAAGCATCTCTCGTGGGGTAGACGCCTTCCTGCACATTCTCTCCTACTAACCGGACTTCCGGTACCCGGATACGTTCATTGATCCGGTGTTGCTCTTTTGAGTCTTTTCTCATTCAAAAACTTTTAATGTTCTCTTTTTTTTAATATTTATAATCCAAGTTTTACAAGTAGCGCTATTGCAGCCAAATCATCCGTCAGCCGGCGCTTAGCGGCCAGGTTTCTCCGGACTCATCATTTCTTCCACTTCGCGGGAGATTTCTTCGGCAAATGTACGTAATTTTACCGAACCTTTGTCTTCTCCACCCTGTTTTCTTACCGAAACTTCTTCATTTTCCATCTCTTTCTCGCCAACGATCAGCAGGTAAGGAATACGTTTCAGTTCATTGTCGCGTATCTTACGGCCTACTTTCTCGTTGCGGTCGTCCACCTCGGCGCGAATATCGAATTTCTTCAGTTCCCGCACCACGCCGAAGGCATAATCGTTGAATTTCTCGCTGACCGGGAGTACCGCTACCTGGGTAGGCGTCAGCCACAACGGGAACTTGCCGGCAGTATGCTCAATGAGTACCGCCACAAAGCGTTCCATAGATCCGAACGGCGCCCGGTGAATCATCACGGGACGGTGCTTCCGGTTGTCGGCGCCGGTATATTCCAACCCGAACCGTTCGGGCAGGTTGTAATCTACCTGGATGGTTCCCAGTTGCCAGCGGCGCCCCAGGGCGTCTTTCACCATAAAATCGAGTTTGGGGCCGTAAAATGCCGCTTCACCCAATTCAACTTTCGTTTTCAGGCCCGTCTCTTCACATGCTTCAATGATGGCCTGTTCCGCTTTTTCCCAATTTTCATCGGAGCCGATATATTTTTCCTTATCATCGGGATCTCTTAGAGAGATCTGCGCCTCAAAGTTTTCAAAATTCAATGCATTGAAGATGATGAAGATAATATCCATCACTTTCAGAAATTCATCTTTTACCTGATCGGGCGTACAGAAAATATGCGCATCGTCCTGCGTGAAACCCCGTACGCGGGTAAGCCCATGTAACTCCCCGCTCTGCTCATAGCGATATACCGTCCCAAATTCCGCCAGTCGCAGCGGCAGGTCTTTATAGGAACGGGGGAAAGCCTTGTATATCTCGCAGTGATGCGGGCAGTTCATCGGTTTCAGGAGAAATTCTTCTCCTTCTTCGGGTGTTTTGATCGGCTGAAACGAATCCTTTCCATACTTGGCATAATGCCCCGACGTTACATAGAGTTGTTTATGTCCGATATGGGGCGTGATTACCTGTTCGTAATCGAACTCGCGCTGTATCTTCTTCAGGAAATCTTCCAGGCGAAGGCGTAACTGCGTGCCTTTGGGCAACCACAGGGGAAGTCCCGCACCCACGGTCTGTGAGAAATGGAATAGCTGAAGCTCTTTGCCTATCTTCCGGTGATCCCGTTTTTTTGCTTCTTCCAGCATCACCAGGTATTCATCCAGCATCTTTTTCTTGGGAAAAGTAATACCGTAGAGCCTTGTCAACTGGGGACGTTTTTCATCGCCGCGCCAGTAAGCGCCTGCGGACGACAATACCTTTACGGCCTTTATGTAGGAGGTATTGGGAAGGTGAGGCCCCCGGCACAGGTCGGTAAAACGCCCCTGGGTATAGGTGGTGATGGCGCCATCCTCCAGCTCGTTGATCAGTTCTACCTTGTAGTTCTCATTCCGCCCGGAAAACATGCTTACGGCGCCGGCTTTGGAAATGCTTTTACGTACGATGTCTTCTTTCGCAGCGATCAACTCCGTCATCTTTTTTTCGATAGCGGGAAAATCGGCCTCTTTAATGGTTACTCCTTCGCCCGGATCCACATCGTAGTAGAACCCGTTTTCAATGGCCGGCCCGATGCCGAATTTTATACCGGGGTAGAGTTCCTGCAACGCTTCGGCCATCAGGTGGGCCGATGAATGCCAATAGGCGTGTTTACCTTCTTCATCTTCCCATTTCAGTAACCGGACAAATGCGTCATGCTCTATGGGCCTTGTCAGATCCCACGTTGCACCGTCAACGCTCGCGGCAAGCGCTTCCTGCGCTAATCGCGGACTGATACTGTTCGCTATCTCTATTCCTGTTACTCCTTTTCCATATTCCCTTACCGATCCGTCGGGAAATGTAATTTTTATCATACTCTTTTTATTCCGTTTTTTACTTGCAAAGTTACAATACTTTTCTTGTTATCTCCAATAGGTAATATTATCTAATCCACCCACGGCAATTTATCCGAAAAATGTATTTAATCAATTTTAAGAGTACAAAAATAGTGATTTTATGTTATGTAAAGAAGAAATTTATTCTATATTAATATCTTCAGGGCTCCGCCTATTATCCCAAAATGAAATTATCTCGATGTGTTTATCCTTGATCCTGTAAAAAAGAGAATAATCTTTCATGACAATTAACCGTCTTACATCCTTCGTGTCTTTTACCTTTGTACCTATATATGGATTTTGTAATATTGATTTAATGGCTTTGTTCGTTTCGGTATTTATCTTTTCGGAATACTTTTCCGAACCATTTCGTTTAACCCAATAAATTAATATCTTGGTTTTATCCTTAGTTGCCGGCTTTGTCCACTTTATAGATAGCGTCATGGAATATCATATTAGCTTCTTCCTCCGTATAAAACTCATTATTGTCCGCGGCTTCCAGCCCAACTCTAATCGCATCCATTTCAGCGGTAGAAACCTCTACTTCCTCCTCGGCGGAGGTCGTGAAGTTTACCTTCATCTCTTTTAATACAGCTTTGATAACGTTACCTTGCCGTTTACTCTGTGGAGTTATAGTGATCGTTTCCATATCTTTCGCTTTTAGATGTAAAGATAGAAAGTGTATTCCTAAAACAAAGGAATACATTGTTAAAATATTAAAAGCCAATACGCTATTGGGAACCTCTAAAACTCCAAAATCAAGGCTTCCGACCGAGACAAAAGCGGAGTTTACTAAATTGACGACGAAGCGTAATGTAGTTAGATATTCCCTATTATTGCATCCGTTTAATAATACTGTATGACTGAACGATACCCAATTCGCCTGCTTTACGGAAGTCGTCGAGCCCTTCGCGGGTCTCACCGATGGATAGCCGCGCTATTCCCCGGTTGAAATAAGCTTCGGCAAACTGGGGTTCGAGTTGAATGGCTTTCGTGTAATCGGTAATGGCGGCACGGTAATCCTTTTCGAGGCTATATATCTCCGCACGATTGTAGTAGGCATACATAAAACCGGGATTCAGGCGGATGATCTTTTCGTATTCTCTCAGTATCTCTTCATACTCAATCGTTTTGGTGGATATCTCCGGTAGTTTGGGCTTACCGGCCATGCTACCGCCGGGTGTGGGAAGATTGATTCCCATATTTTTGTCCATCATCAGCGGATCGGCCTGCAAGCGGTCATATTCAATTTGCTTGGAACGGATGACAGCCCGTGCAAAGTGCGCTACCAGCATATTGGGATCCAGTTCGATGGCGTTGTACATATTTTTCAACGCATTTTCATAATCCTGCACCAGCATAAAATCCATTCCTCTTCCGAAATAGAGCGAAGCATTGCCCGGCTCCCTGTCTATTTTTGCGGAATAGTTATCAATGGAGCGGAAATGGGCTTGTACCTGAAATTCATTCAGGGGCGCTTCCCTGTTTGTCACTTTCAGCATCCAGGAAAGCCCAAGCTCTCTATTCGCCTGATCCATTGTTTCGGAATAATACACCGGACGGCGCACTTCAAAATCGCGCTCATAATAGGTCAGTACAAAGAGCGGTTCCGGCTCAACCGGAGCGCTTATATTTTGTACCCGCCCCCTGCTCATGCGTTGGTATTTTGTTTTTTCAGACTCCCCTTTATCGGCTACCACCAAAAGGTTGAACTTCTCAATATCACGGTCGGCCTGCTCGCGGGTATCTTTGCTTTCCGACCTTTCCTTCGCCTGCTTGAACGGTTCGGGATTGGCCGTTGCCACCTTACGGGCTTTCGATTCTTCGGCCCGCGCCAACATATAATCCTGTTCGGCTCCGCGCAGGTCATTCAGTTCGCGTTTCAATTGCGAACGCATATAATAACCGGTAAAGAAATCGGAATGCGCTGCAAGTACCACATTCAGGTCGTTCAAAGCGGCGGCCCCGTCTCCTGTCTCGTTGTGCAGCATCGCCCTGTTCAGATAGGCAATGGCGTTATCCGGATCCAACTCGATTACCTTGTCGAAATCGCGTATCGCCCTGTTGTTATCAGCTACCTGCGCGCGCAATAACCCCCGGTTGAAACGGGCAATCAGGTTGTTTTCATCCATCTCGATCACCCTGTCGTAATCGGCCATCGCGCCACGGAGATCGTTCAGGTGATACTTCACCAATCCCCGGTTGATGTAATTCCCTTCAAAATAGGGGTCTAACCTGATCGCCTCATCCAGGTCGGCAAGCGATTTATTATAGTCTTCCTGCTGAAAATAGAGCAATCCGCGGGCTGCAAAAGACTGGGCAGTGTAAGGATCGTTCTCTATCGCCATGTTCAGGTCGGTCATCGCTTTCGTGGTGTCCTCCATCTCGATATACATCTGAGAACGGGCAAGATATCCGGGGGTATAATCGGGAAAACGCCGTAACAGCACATCGAAGAACTTCTCTGCAATATCGTATTGCTTCATCTCAATATTCACGATGCCCATATTGACCAAAGTGAGCCTGTCTTCCGGGAAAAATTCAAGGCTTCGCTGATAATCGGTAGCGGACTCCTCATACTTCTCCTGATTCTGCCGGGCGGCGCCGCGAAGCTGGTATGCAGCGGTATAGTAGGGATTACGCGCCAAACAGTCGGTAGCGTCTTCTTCCGCTCCGATAAAATCGTCGAGCATAAATTTACCTACCGCCCTAAAATAGTAGGGATCTGCCAGATAAGGCTTGGCCGTGATCACCTGGTTGAAGTACTGTATGGCCAGCACGTAATCTTCAAAATACAAGGCATTCTTCCCGATCATCATCACACGGTCGGTGTTGACCTGTGCCGGTGACGAGAGCGATGCGAGTAAAATAAAGGTTGCAATGATCGTTTTCTTCATCTTTAATCCTTTCGATGTGCGAATATATGGATTTTTTACCGTTTTTTCTTCCGATTCGCCTATTATGAGTGTTTCTTTTTCAATTCGTTTAACGGGGCGCCGTCGATTTATTGATATTTTCTATGATCCGGCTTCCGCTATCTGTTTCCCGTATCGACAATTTGACGGTATTTTCCGGTAATATATGCTCCACTAATTCCGGCCATTCGATAAAACAGGTATGGCCGCTATAGAGATAATCCTCATAACCGAAATCGAATACCTCTTCGAGTTTATGGATGCGGTAAAAATCAAAATGGTAAACCGGCTCTCCGTCCCCCCCTTTGTATTCGTTGATAATGGCAAATGTGGGGCTGGCAACGGTCTCGACGACTCCGAGTTCTTTACATACCGCTTTGATAAAAGTAGTCTTTCCGGCTCCCATCCCTCCGTAAAAGGCGAAAATACTGCGGTCTCCCACCCGACTGAGAAACTCCCTCGCCGCCGGTTGAAGCGCTTCTAAATTTTTTATTTCGATTTGCATTAATTTAACGTGAATAATATGCCAATGTGAATAATGTGCTAATATATTAATGTGAATAATGTGCCGATGAAAAAAGAATTTATTTTGCCGTAAGCGTGACTACAGGCGCCAGTATCTCTTCCATAGAAACGCCCCCGTGCTGGAACGTATCTTCATAATAGGACTGATAGTGATTGTAGTTGTTGGGATAGACAAAAAAATCGTCGTTCAGCGCAAAGATATAGCGTGTGCTCATATTGGGGGCGGGCAATCCTGCATTTTCAGGGCGGATAATATCAAACACGCCTTTGGGGTCATACCCCAGATTCTTCCCCAATTTATACCGGAGATTTACAGCGGTTCCTTTGTCTCCGAGCACTTTTACCCCGTTTCTTACCCGTATGGAGCCATGATCGGTGGTGAGCACAACCGTGTAGCCTCTCTCTGCTATTTTCCCCAAAAGAACCGGTAGAGGAGAATGCAGGAACCACGATCTGGTCAGTGAACGGTAAGCAGATTCATCGGCTGCAAGCTCCCTGATCATTTTCGACTCTGTACGTGCATGTGAGAGATGGTCGATGAAATTGAATACCAACACATTCAAGTCATATTTTTCCAGTTCGGGGAACCGGGCTACTAATCTCTCTCCTTCCTGATTCCTGTTGATCTTATGATAGGAGAAGCCGCAATGTTTCTCCTGCCGCTCCAAATAAGCCTTTATGAATGACTCTTCATGCAGGTTCTTTGCTTCCTCCTCCGATTCATCCACCCAGAAACCGGGAAACATTTCCGACAACTGTTTCGGCATAAGTCCCGAAAAAACGGAGTTTCTTGCGTAGGGAGTCGCGGTAGGCAGAATGGAAAAATAGATATCTTCCTTGCAGGTAAAAAATTCGCCGGCAATATCTTTCACTACCTGCCATTGGTCGAACCGGAAATTATCAATCAGGATAAAAAAAAGTTTCTCCCCCCTGTCGATGACCGGGAACACAAATCGTTCAAACAGGTCGGGACTCATCACAGGGCGCCCGGTACCTTCCATGATCCACCTTTCGTAGTTTTTCCGGATAAATTTCGAGAAGAGGCGGTTCGCTTCCGCTTTTTGCATCGCCAGTATTTCACGCATCGGATTTTGAGCCTGTTCCAGCTTTAATTCCCAAAATACCAGTTTTTTATACACAGCTATCCAGTCGTCGGCGGTACGGCAACTTTCCATTTCCGCAATCAGAGGGTTGAATAGATTCCGGTATTCCTGCATCACGGCTTCCGTCATGCGTTCATCCTGCTCAAGTATCTTCTTGATACTCATCAGCACCTGATTGGGATTGACCGGTTTAATGAGGTAATCGGTTATTTTCTTCCCGATAGCCCGGTTCATAATTCCTTCGTCTTCATTTTTCGTAACCATCACCACCGGCATTTCAGGATGGGACGAATGGAGTTCGGTAAGGGTTTCCAGTCCGGACAGGCCGGGCATCTGCTCATCCAAAAAAACAATATCGAATCGCTGCGAACGGCACAGTTCAATTGCATCGCGGCCGTTATTGACACACTGTGTCCCATATCCCTTCTCTTCCAGAAAAAGGATATACGGTTTTAGAAGATCTATTTCGTCATCTACCCAGAGCAGTCGTGCCTTAATCATCCGTTTGCGTCTTCTTATCTACTTGTTATCTGAATCTTGGGCAAATGTATCTATTTCCGCCGTATCTCACAATTTTTTTACTTTTTTTGGGGACTTCGTACCGGCCGGCGTGGCGGGCAGTGAATAAAAATAGCGCCATAATTTCCTATATTCAATCATTTTAATTAACTTTGATACCATCTTGGCACGCACTAATATTTACATGTTATGATCGTAATCAGTTCAAGAGGCTTCAGAGACAAATCAGGTAAGTCGAACATACATTTATATAATAGGTACAAGACACTAAACAGGTTTAATTGTTATCTCCATTAATATACATACTATCAATAAAGTACAAACATAAATAGAACTAATTTCAAATTAATACTTAATCCGGATGAAAAAAAAACTATCAATTATTATCTTGTTTGCCCTTTCGGCAGCAGGTTGCGGACAACAGTCCGGTAAAATTTTCAACAATAAGGACTTGTCGAACTGGAATTTCGTCGTCGAAAACAATGCGGTTCCGGGAGAACAGGTATTCACGGTTGAAGAAGGAGTGATTTCAGTAAAAGGCGAACCGCTCGGTTACATGTACACAAAGGAAAAATATGCCGATTTTACGCTCGAACTGGAATACCGTTGGGTGGGAGAGGAGAGCAACAGCGGAATTTTTATCTTGATTGAAAATCCCGCCAACCCGTTCCCCAAAGGGATAGAATGCCAGTTGAAGGCCGGAAAGGCGGGAGATCTCGTGTTGCTGAACGGTTCCGACCTGAACGA
>JAISZV010000283.1 GCA_031284475.1 Proteiniphilum sp.
ATCAAGAGGCTATAAAGTCACCATTCAGAAGTTCGACCCCTATATTAATGTCGACCCCGGAACCCTTAACCCCTATGAGCATGGCGAATGCTATGTTACTGTGGACGGGTATGAAGCCGACCTCGACCTGGGACACTACGAGCGTTTCCTCAACATACAGACCACCAAAGGGAATAATATTACCACCGGACGGATCTATCAGAGCGTGATACAGAAAGAGCGGCGCGGCGACTATCTGGGCAAAACCGTACAGGTTATTCCGCACATTACCGATGAGATCAAGCGCAATGTCAAATCGCTCGGCGTGAAGAGTAAGTTCGATTTTGTTATCACCGAGATCGGGGGAACTGTGGGCGACATCGAGTCCACCCCTTTCCTTGAGGCCGTACGCCAGCTTCGTTGGGAACTCGGACGCAACTGCTTCTGCATCCATCTTACATACGTGCCTTATATCGCCGCCGCGGGAGAGGTTAAAACCAAGCCCACGCAACATTCCGTCAAAGAGTTGCAATCGCTGGGTATACAGCCGGATATGTTGGTGCTTCGCACGGATCGTAATCTCAACAAAAATATTCTTGACAAAGTCGCCCTTTTCTGTAATGTGGAACAGGGCGCCGTGATGCAGTCGGTAGATGTATCAAGCATCTATGAAGTGCCTGTCATGATGCAGAAGCAGGGCATGGACGAGGTGGTGCTACGTAAAATGAATATGCCCGTAGAAAGTAGCGCCAACCTGGATGCATGGAAAGCGTTCCTGCAAAAACGAGAGAACGCCCAAAAGGAAGTTTGCATTAAACTGGTAGGGAAATATGCCGAGTTGCCCGACGCCTACAAATCGATCAACGAAGCGCTTTCGCAGGCGGCTATCTATAACGACAGGACGTTGCGGCTCGATCTTTGTCATTCTGAGAAGATCACCGAAGAGAATACCGAAGAAATACTAAAGGACGCCGACGGCATAGTCGTCGCCCCCGGCTTCGGCCAGCGGGGTATTGAAGGGAAATACCTCGCGTTGCGTTATGCGCGTGAAAATGATATACCCACCTTCGGCGTCTGCCTCGGCATGCAGTGTATGGTCATTGAGTATGCCCGCTCTGTACTGGATATTCCGGGCGCGAACTCCACCGAGTTCGATCCCCAAGCTGCCGATAAGGTGATCGATTTGATGGAAGAGCAGAAGCACATCACCGATATGGGCGCTTCCATGCGCCTCGGGGCCTATGATTGCGTAGTTAAAAAAGGATCGCTGGCATACAAAGCCTATGGTAAGACCAAGGTGAGCGAACGCCACCGCCACCGTTACGAGTTCAATAATCTTTATAAAGAACGGTTCGAGGCTGCCGGCATGAAATGTACCGGTATCAATCCCGATTCGGAACTGGTGGAAGTGGTAGAAGTCCCTCATCTCCGTTGGTACCTTGGCACCCAGTTCCACCCCGAATACAACAGCACCGTTATTTCACCCAATCCGCTTTTCATGAGCTTTATGCAAGCGGCGGCCGAATTGCACGACGCGCGCCGAAAATAAAAACCCACAATGGATAAAAATACAGTCACAGGATTGCTGCTTATCACAGCCATCATCATTGCCTTTACAATTTATAACAGGCCCAACCGCGAACAGATAGAAGCGCAGCAGCGTATGCGCGATTCCGTCGCAATGGTGGAAGCGGAACGCGCCCAACTCCAGGCGCACCAAAACGATGCGAACGCGCCACAGCCCGTTACCGCCCTGCCTGACGCCGGCAATACCGTAGCGGATTTTTTCAGCGCAGGTGTTCCGCCGTCTTCCGCGGAAACGAATATCGTATCTACGCCTGAACAAAGCGCGGACTCCATGGCCCTTGCCTCGCAACCGGCGCTCCCTGCACGGGAAGAAACCGTCGTTCTCGAAAACGAAAAGATACGGATACTCCTCAGTACGCGCGGCGGCTCCATACAGTCTGTACAACTCAAGGAATACCTCCATTATTCGGGAGAAAACCTGCTGCTGTTCGACGGACGCAACGAAGCGCGCTTTAATCTCAACCTTTTTAACCGCAACAGCGTCCGTCTTTCCACCGAGGATCAACTTTTTACGCCTGTTCCCGGCGACGGCGGACATTCCGTCGCCATGCGCCTGCAACAAGCGCCCGGACAATATATCGACTTTGTTTATACCCTTCCGCCCGATGAATATATGATGGATTTTGAGGTGCGGCTGGCAGGAATGAAAAACGGCCTTCACCCCGAAAGCCTCACCAATTTCCGTATGAACTGGGAGCAGAAGATACGCCAACAGGAGAAAGGACGTACTTTTGAAACCCGCTTCACCCGCATCCACTATAAATATGACAAGCAGGATGTACAGAAAATGAGCGAATCCAAAAATGACCGCAAGGAACTCTCCGAACCGCTCAAATGGTTCTCTTTCAAAGACCAGTACTTCACTTCCGTCATCATCGGTAAGGAGCCTTTCAACAACACTATACTCAGCTCGGAGGTGCTTACCGGCGCCGGTTATACAAAACACTACAAGGCCGAAGGGTGGGCGCCCGCCGTAATAAACCCCGACAGCGACCTGATCACCGCCGGATTCAACTACTATTTCGGGCCGGTACATTACAATACGCTCAAGGCTTACGACAAAGATATTGCCGACAGCGCCGGCAAACTGCAACTGGAAGAAAACGTGTACCTCGGCTATCGCTGGCTTAGTTGGGTGAACAAATGGTTCGTTATTCCCGTCTTCAACTATTTCCTCTCTCTCAATTGGGGCATGGGACTTATCATCCTCATCCTTACCCTTATGGTGAAATTGATCACCCTGCCGCTTACTTACAAATCGTTCATGTCGTCGGCAAAAATGAGGGTGCTTCGTCCGCAGATACAGGAACTGGAAAAGAAATTTCCCGGCAACGAGCAGGAAATGATGATGAAACGCCAGCAGGCCACTATGGCGCTTTACAACAAAGCAGGCGTCAACCCCATGAGCGGTTGCCTCCCCATGCTGATACAGATGCCCGTGTTGTTGGCTCTCTTCTTTTTCTTCCCGGCCGCCATCGAGTTGCGGCAGCAGGGTTTCCTTTGGGCTGACGACCTCTCCACCTACGACGATTCCATTATATCTTGGAGCGGTAATATTCCCCTTATCACCCGCTTCCTGGGAAATCATATCAGTTTGTTCTGCCTGCTGATGACCGTAGTCAACGTCTTCTATAACAAGTATAATATGTCGATGACCGATACCGGTTCGCAGTCGATGCCCGGTATGAAGTACATGCCCGTCTTTATGTCTGTCTTCATGTTCTTCTTCCTCAATTCCTATCCCGCCGGATTGAACTATTATTATTTTCTCTCCACGTTGATCACCATCGTGCTCACCCTTATCATGAAGCAGGCGATTGACGAAAATAAGATACTGTCGCAGTTAGAGGCGAACAAGAAGAAACCCAAAAAGAAATCGGGCTTCATGGCGCGCCTTGAAGAGGCGCAAAAGATGCAGGAAAAGATGGCGCGCGAGAAGGCCAAAGAGAACGCCAAACGCAACTATCGCTAACTCTGTTGAACTTATTTTTCCCATATTTGTTTTATTTAGCAAGTCAAACATTTACTTTTAAAAACATATTCACATGAGCCAGGAAGATAAAGTACTTGATTATGATGAGGATAATTCTCTGCGTTTTATACGGGAGAACCTACCTGAGGAGATGCAGGGCGACCTCTCCGACGACGAGATCAACTACATTGTAGATCTTATTTATGACTTCTACGAAGAGAAAGGTTATCTCGATGAGAACGACGACGATTCTGAGATTGAGATCGATGAAGAAGAACTTTTGGAATATATCTACGAGAATACCCGCAAGAACAAAGATATAATAGGACGAGATTATACTGACGAGCAGATAGAAGCTATCGTAGCAGGTGAATTAGCCTATTGCGACACGCTCAATCTGTTTGAATAAACCAAAATAATTAATTAAAACAACGAATTATGAAACAATTTTCAAAATTATTTTTCATTGGCCTTTTAGGAGGCGCATTGGTATTATCCGGTTGTGGAGCAAGCAATACGGTGAAAGGCGGAGGGATCGGCGCAGGAGCCGGCGCAGCTGTAGGCGCAGGGATAGGCGCTATTTTCGGAGGAGGTAAAGGCGCTGCCTGGGGCGCCGGTATAGGCGCGGTGCTGGGAGGATCTACAGGCGCCATTATCGGTAAAAAAATGGACAAGCAGGCCGCTGAACTGGCGCAGATAGAAGGTGCTCAGGTGGAGAAAGTCAACGAAGGCGAGGCCATCAAAGTTACATTCGATTCGGGCATTCTTTTCGCTACCAATTCGAATACGCTGAATACCGCTTCCCGTACGTCGCTCGACAAATTTGCCGCTTCACTGCAAAACAACCTTGATACCGACGTAAAGATTTACGGCCATACCGACAGTACCGGTAGCGACGCTATCAACAACCCGCTATCGCAACGCCGGGCCGAATCGGTATATAATTATCTCGTATCAAAAGGAGTTTCCGGTAGCCGTTTGGTATCCGAAGGCTTCGGTTCCACACAACCCATTGCAGACAACAACACTACGGTAGGCCGTACACAGAACCGCCGAGTGGAGATTTATATTCTCCCTAACGAAAAAATGATACGCGAAGCGCAGGAACAGGGGCGATAAGCTCATTGTGCCGTTTAAATTACTTTGTACTTCATAGTAAAATTTAAGGATCGTTTTGCCTGTGAAGGCGGAACGATTTTTTTCACCCGGAAATTTTTACCCGGAAAATAGAGAAACCATGGCAGAAGATTTACATCTCCCGTACGGAATATCCAAAGAAGAAACCTATCAGGCGCTTCTCCCTCAATTGCAGGCGTTGACGGAGGGAGAAACCGATCTCATTGCCAATATGGGCAATATTGCGTCAGCGCTCAAGGGAGCGTTCGGTTTTTTCTGGATCGGTTTTTACCGGGCAGCGGACGATCAATTGCTGCTCGGCCCTTTTCAAGGCCCGGTAGCCTGTACCCGTATCGCCTATGGCAAGGGCGTCTGCGGTACCGCCTGGAAGGAGGGGCGTACCCTTATAGTACCCGATGTGGCGCGGTTTCCCGGCCATATTGCTTGTAACGGTTTATCCCGTTCCGAGATCGTTGTTCCGGTGAAGCGCAACGGTTCGGTTATCGCTGTGTTGGACGTTGACAGCGACCTGCCCGCTCATTTCGATGAGATCGACGCCCGCTATCTGAAAAAAATATGTGAACTTTTCCGTTAATTTTTCTCTCCGATATTTTGTGGAAACGAAACAAAAAAGTACCTTTGCGCAGCAATTACAAAAGTAGCTCTCTTTTTTATTGCGGAAATAGCTCGGTTGGTAGAGCATAACCTTGCCCCAAAAAGGAAAAGGAAACTAACCTTGGCAAGAAGTATCGGAATAGTGATTCCGGTAAAATTTTAGATATTATTGCGGAAATAGCTCAGTTGGTAGAGCATAACCTTGCCAAGGTTAGGGTCGCGGGTTCGAGTCCCGTTTTCCGCTCAAAAAATACACAATAAAGGACAATGCCTTTCAAACTACTGTTTGAAAGGTATTTTTTTTATTTATCAGTCTCAAGTGAAAGACAAAATAAAACCATACCAGGACTTATATGACTGGTTATCAATTATCTTATTCCTTAATCAAAATAATGTTTAATTTATTATTTGTACAACAGTTATTGCACGAGCAAAACAACAGTGCGTGACTCGTGCAACAGCGTGGAATGAGCAAAACAACAGTGCGTGACTCGTGCAATAGCGTGGAATGAGCAAAACAATAGTGCGTGGCTCGTGCAACAGCGTGGAATGAGCAAAACAGCAGTGCGTGGCTCGTGCGACAACGTAGCACGAGTAAAACAACGGTGCGTGGCTCGTGCTACTCCGCCGCAAGCGGCAAAGAATTAAACCTTAAGAGATTAAAATAAAAAACAGGATTACAAGAAAATCTTTCAGAGATAACCTTAATTGAGAAAGCGCTTTGGATATATGAAATTCGATGGCTTTCAGGCTGAGGTTCATCTTTTCGGCGACCTCTTTATATGAAAATCCCTGAAAGCGGTTTAAGATAAATATTTGTCGTGTTTTTACGGGGAGTTTATTCAATGCTGTGCTTATGATCCGTTCTATCTCTTCGGAGAACAGAAAATCGGGATTGCACGCTTCCAGCGTACTGATTTTTGTCTGAAGCGCCCACTCGGAATGATTTCTCAATTCTTCTGTCACGCGTTGGCGAATTTGCTGGTGTTGCAGATGATTGAGGCACTTGTTTTTGATGATGGTCAGAATATAAGCGGGAGGGTTGGTTTCCATCGACAGGCGTTCCCTGTTTTCCCAATAATTTGTAAATGCTTCCGACGCAAAATCTTCGGCAACGGGTATCTCTTTTACGTATCCCTCCGCAAAACGGACAAACCGTGAGTAGTACTCATTAAACAGTTGATTAAACGCCTGTATGTCGGAATACCTTTCCATTACTTCCCTGCTTACTCTATTTTGTCCAGTTTTATGGTAAATCCTCCTCCGGGCGCCAAGTGTATGGCCAATGACTCTCCTGATCGTACTTGCCGGGTTTCACGTACATAGTCTGTCCCTTTTCGATGCGCATTTGCGCCATCGCGGAAAAGCGTCATTTTGTAATTTCCCCGTGGAAGGAAAGAGAGGTCGATCTCCATATCACGTTTTTCCCTGTTCGTAATCCCTCCGATGTACCAATTGCCGGCTTTACGCCGTGCAACGGTAACGTATTTTGCCACTTCTCCGTTAAGCGCTAAAGATTCGTCCCAGACGGTGGGTATCTGCGAAATAAATTCGAGCGATTCCGGTTCTTTCATATAATTGGTAGGGCTGTCGCAAAGCATGTTTACCGGCGATTCGAGCACCACGTATAACGCCAGTTGCCGGCAGCGGGTTCCCTGGCTCATCGGTTCGGAATTGACGGGCCGGTAATTTCCTTTAGAAGCGTTGTGCATGGCGCCCTGCGTGTAATCCATCGGCCCTGCGGCCATCCGGATGAAAGGAATCGTAACGTCGTATGTTACCATATCGACTGATTCGGGAGACCATTTCAGTTGTTCCAGCCCGAATACCCCTTCAAAATTGAGCACGTTGGGGTAGGTTCGCTGTAGGCCGGAGGGTTTGTACATTCCGTGGAAGTCGAGAATCAGTTTATAGCGCACGGCCGTTTCGGACGCCCTATAAATGAAATCCACCATCTGCTGGTCGTCCCGGTCCATGAAATCTACTTTGAATCCTTTGACGCCCATTTCCGAATAATGCCTGCATACGTTCTCCATATCGCGGTCGAATGCCCAGTACCCGGCCCAGAGGATGACGCCCACGTTACGTTCTTTTCCGTAATCGACCAGTTCCTGCAAATCGATTTCCGGTATTACTTTCATAAGATCCGCTTCGAGATTCACGGCCCAACCCTCGTCGAGGATTACATATTCAATGCCGTGTTCCGACGCAAAATCGATATAGTATTTGTAAGTCCGGTTATTGATGCCCGCCTCAAAATCCACGCCGTAGATATTCCAGTCGTTCCACCATTCCCACGCTACTTTCCCCGGTTTTATCCATGAAGTGTCCTCTACTCGCGACGGAGAGGCCAGCTTGTAGGTCATATAAGATACGGCCAGTTGCTTGTCTTCGGTGGAAACAATGACTGCCCTCCAGGGAAATTCTCTCTCTCCTTTTACGGTTGCAATATAATTTTCGCGTTCCGACACACGTTGCTGAAGTTTGTTATGCCCGCCCTGTTCCGTTTTGGCGGGATAACCGGCGAAAACGCCCTGAAGCGCGGCTTCGCGGGCGGAGTTTTTCTTCAGATACATTCCCGGATAGGACTCCAGATCGGCTTCCGTGATACATATCTTTTTCCCGTTATCCCCTTCGAGAAGGATGGGAAGAAACATAAGCTTTTCAGCGTCTATTTCGGAAACGGCGGTATGGGTATAAGTGTTCTCGAAAGAGCCTTGGAACGGATCCCCGGCACCCTCCCGCACATAAGGAATGAACGCGTTGAAACCGGAGGGGAAACAAAACGTTGCTTCTTCCGATTTTACCCGGAACGGCGTTTTCTTGCGGCTTACGAAACGATATGCCATTCCGTCGTCATATACCCTAAAGATGAGTCCCCAGTCACCCTTGAATTGGAGGAGAAGTTCATTATATTCTTCTTCGATGGCGGCTGATTTACTGAAAGGCGACGCGATGCTGCCATTCTTTTTATGTGTCTTGCTGCTTTGTATTCCGGCTTTTTTACCCCATACTTCTCCCGATTCCAGCGTCATAGAAACGGGAGAAGCGTCTATCAGGAGATCGCCCTCATGCGACAGGGTATAGGTAATCTGTTCGCCAACTGCGACGTTCAGTTGTAATTTGTTGCCGGGAGCGTGTACCGTAAACTGTTTTTGCGCGTAACTATAGCCGGAAATAAAGCAAAACAGGGCTACTGCTGTAAAGATCTTTTTCATTGTATATAATGTATCTTGGTTTATTGACTCGATTTGAGCACAAATATAAATAATAAATTCATAAACAAACTACAAATACTGTTTTTATGATTAAGTATTTTTATCATGGAAGAGATAAAAAAGAAGCGATTTGCATTGTTGCAACTGCTTATATACAGGAACCGGCGCCGGTAGGGTATAACTATACGGGAGTGACCGGTTATAAGGATTACCGGAAGTTACTGAATATCAATGCGCCGTTGGACGGTAAGTATTTTCTGTTGAAACCGTATCGAACGGATCACCTTCACAATACCGGATCACCTCCTCATTCACAAACCGGAGAAAATCATTGTGCTGTTCTTTCGTAATCATGTTGGGGTAGCTTAGTATAAGCAACTCCTGCGGTTGCGCCTCAAGGCGGTAGGGTAGGTGCGTAAACCGGTAGGGCGTGAGCGTGTAGCCGGCCCGTTCATAAAACTGTAACCGGCGTACCGATAACTCGTTGCTGAGGGGATCGATCTCAAGGATGATAGTGTGTTCGGAGTCGCGCAGATACCTCAGCATCTGCGATCCGAAACTTTGCCCCCTGAGCTTCGGATTTACGGCAAGATACTCCAGATAGCGATAGGAATCCCATTCCCAGAAAAACATCAATCCTGTCAATTCCTGCCCATCCCATGCCGATAAGGGAAAAAATCGTTTGTCGGCGTAAGCGCGCAGATGATCTTCCTTTTTTCTTCTTTCCGCTAACGGGAAGCTCTCTTCATATAATTCCCAGACACTATCCCAACGCAGCGTATCGTTGGGGCCGATCCGTAAGTATTCCATTGGTAAGCCTCTTTTAAAAAACCGGTAAATAGCCTGTTGGCCTTATTTTGTTGAACGGCAAAGTTAGCATGAAATCCTCAATTACACACAAACGGATAAAAATGATTTGCAAAATTTTTAGGGGAAAAGTACATGAAAATCTTACGGTTTCCAAGCGCGCGCAGATGCAAAAAGTTTTTTACAGAGGAAAGATACCATAATCCTTTCAAGCCGTTTATGCTTCTATTGAAAAGTTACCGTCCAAACGCAGGGATATTTTAAAAAAGGCCTGTCTTTTTTTGATATGCCCGTTTCACATCAATATACTGTGGTCTTAATTCAAGACCGGCCTCCTGCCGCCCATCATCTTTATGGGTGTTTCACATCAATATACAGTGATCTTAATCCCCGGCGTGTGGCCTGAGGCCTCGGTAAGTTTTTCATTGAAGAAGCTATATTCAAAACGGGTATTGCCGATACGCGATATCTTTCCCGTCCGGAAATCATATTCTATCGGATAATTGCCGATCTTTTTAACTCTGTCGGCGTGCAAATCATATTCGATAGCGTACTCGCCGATTTTTTTCACCCGGCCGGTATGAAAGTCATATTCGATTTTGTAACGTCCTATCTGTTTTAATTTTCCATCCATTTCATCATACAGCCTTTGTCCGTTTGTAAGGATAGAAAAATCTTCTAATTGTCCGTTGTTTAAGAAAATCATGATTTCTTCCTCTATGAAGATACGGGCTTTTTTCCCGCTTTCTTCCGTTTCCTGCGGGTAGCGTTTGGAGATATGCAGATATTCCCATGTCCCGTCCCTGTGAAGGACGACCTTTCTGCCGTCTTCGGTTACGGCATATTGTTGCGCGTATGTTGATGGAATGTAAATGATTACTGATAAGACTAAAAGCAAAAATAGTCTCATAATTCAAATTTTTCTTCTACCCTTATCACAATCTTCTGATTCTCGCCGTCGAAATCAACCAGCACGGTTTCGCCTTCTTTCATACCGGTTCGGATGATCATTTCCGCCATTTCGTCTTCGATATATTTCTGGATAGCCCGCTTTAGCGGACGGGCTCCGAACTGCACATCGTATCCCTTGTTGGCAATAAATTCCTTTACCGGCTCAGTAAGGGCAATCGTATATCCGAGGTCTCCGATACGTTTGTAAAGCCCCTTCAATTCCAGGTCGATGATCTTGTAAATAGACTCTTTACCCAACTGGTCGAACATCACGATGTCGTCCACCCTGTTCAGAAACTCCGGCGCAAATGCTTTATTCAGCGCTTTTTGGATGATGCTCCGCGAATATTCGGCGTCAGTCGCATCGTGATTGGTATTGAACCCGATACCCCGGCCGAAATCTTTCAATTGCCGCGTCCCGATATTGGAGGTCATGATCAGGATCGTATTCTTGAAATCGATCTTCCGTCCGAGGCTGTCGGTCACATGCCCTTCATCCATGATCTGGAGCAGGATATTGAATACGTCGGGATGCGCTTTTTCAATTTCGTCGAGCAAAACTACGGAGTAGGGCCTGCGACGCACTTTTTCGGTAAGTTGTCCGCCTTCTTCATAACCCACATATCCCGGAGGCGCGCCAACGAGGCGCGATACGTTGAATTTCTCCATGTATTCGCTCATATCTATACGGATGAGGTTTTCGGTTGAGTCGAACAGAAATTCCGCCAGTTTCTTGGCCAAATGCGTTTTTCCTACTCCTGTGGGGCCGAGGAACATGAAGGAGCCGATGGGTTTGTTGGGATCTTTTAATCCTACCCTGTTTCGTTGGATGGCTTTGACTATTTTGTCTACCGCTTCGTCCTGACCTATCACCTTGCTTTTCAGTTCATCCCGCATTTCCAGCAGCCGCTGTCCTTCGGCCTGTGCAATGCGTTGTACCGGCACGCCTGAGATCATTGCCACTACTTCGGCTATTTTTTCTTCATCCACGATCTCCGGCTTTTCCTTGATCTCCTTTTGCCAATGCTCTTCTTCCGCTTCGAGCGCCAGTAATAACTGCCGTTGTTTGTCGCGGTAGCTCGCTGCCAACTCATATTTCTGCGCTTTCACCGCGTCGGTTTTCTGTTGTTCTACCTTTTTCAATTCGTCTTCCAGTTGCCGGATGGTCTTCGGAATTACAATATTGGAGATATGTACCCGGGCGCCGGCCTCATCGAGCGCGTCGATCGCCTTGTCGGGGAAAGTCCGGTCGGAAACATAACGGTTTGTCAGTTTCACGCACGCTTGCAACGCTTCGTCGGTATACCGAACATTATGGTGCTCCTCATACCGCTCCTTTATATTACGCAGTATCTGTAGTGTCTCTTCCGGAGTGGTGGGGTCTACGATCACTTTCTGGAACCGGCGTTCCAGTGCGCCGTCTTTCTCTATATTCTTCCTGTATTCGTCCAGCGTGGTAGCTCCGATACACTGTATCTCTCCCCGTGCCAGCGCCGGTTTCAACATGTTGGCGGCGTCGAGCGATCCGGCGGCGCCCCCGGCGCCTACAATGGTGTGGATTTCGTCTATAAAGAGAATAATGTTCGGGTTTTTCGACAGTTCGTTCAATATTGCTTTGATACGTTCTTCAAACTGGCCGCGGTATTTGGTTCCGGCAACGATCGACGCCATATCGAGGGCGATCACCCGTTTATCAAACAGCGCGCGGGAGACTTTCTTCTGCGTGATGCGCAGGGCAAGCCCGTCTACTATGGCCGATTTACCCACGCCGGGATCGCCGATGAGTACCGGATTGTTTTTCTTGCGGCGGCTGAGTATCTGTGCAATGCGTTCAATCTCTTTTTCCCGTCCCACTACCGGATCGAGGCGGTTATCCAATGCGGCGCGGGTGATATCCGTCCCGAAATTATCAAGCACGGGCGTATCCGACCCGCTATTTTTTGTCTGCGAAGAAGCGCCTTGCCCTCCTCCGGGATTGAACGGGGATTTTTCGTTTACCTCGTCATCATCGTCATCGGTGAAGTTAGGCCCTGCCGTAGGCGATTGTCCGTCTCCATCTTCGGACCGGTTGTCAAGGATGCTTTTTATGTAGAGAAAAGCGCTTGAGTAATCGAGTTGAAACTGAGAGAGGATATCATTGATCAATGTGCTTTTTTCTTTCAGCAGCGCCAACAGTACATGTTCGGAGTCAGTTTCCCGGCTCTTTGTGAGGCGTGCTTCCAAAGCACTCATTTTTAATGCTTTTTCCGTATTTTTATTGATCACGAGTTCACTGGTTCCATCATAAGGCTCCTGGGTGGCGCGCACGTGCGAATCGATATAATCTTTCAGCACATGCAGGTCGATATCAAAATCCTGGAGCACCTGAACCGCCAATCCGTCGCCATCCCTAAGGATGCCGAGCATAAGATGTTCGGGCCCTATATAGTTATTTTGGAGTCTTCCCGCTTCTTCGCGGCTGTATGCCATGATGTCCCTGACTCGCTGAGAAAAGTTGCTGTTCATTTAATCCTTCCTTCTTGCTGTTAGCTGAGTATCGGCTACAAATATAATCTTTTATTTAAATCGAATAAAATTTTTTTGCAGTCATCTGAAAAAATAATCTCCCATTTGAGACCGTTGGAAGAGTAATAGCAAAAACAATGCCAAAGAAAACGGCAATAAATTTTTCACTTGCTGCGGAGCGTTTTACGTGGAATTTTCACTTTCCTCGATTTGAGGCGTGTGGTAACACGCGGCTCTGTTTTTGATCCCGGCACATATTCGTGCCGGAACATATTGAAGAAGAGGATAAACAGGGAAAGTAACAGCGGGCCGAAGATAACGCCCCAGAATCCGAATATGGGAATCCCGATAAGCACCCCGAAGACGGTGATCAACGGATGGATATCGGCCAGTTTTTTTTGCAGCAGAAAACGGGCTACATTATCCACTCCTCCGATAATAAGCGTGCCGTAAATAAGCAATGCGATACCGTTCACATAATCGCCGCCCAACAGCAGGCTGATCCCTAACGGAAGCCAAACAATCATAGTGCCTACGATGGGGAGGATAGTGGCAAAAGCGGTGAGAATAGCATATAGAACCGCATTGTCTATGCCGAAAAAGAGATACCCCAAATAAGCAAAAAAGCCCTGGATAATTGCAAGAAGCGGGATTCCCACCGCGTTTGCCTGAATGATCATGCGGGTTTCTTCCGCCAAAATCTGCTTATTTTCTTCCTTGAACGGTAGGGCTTCGTTGATGGCCGTTTCAAACTCATCGCTGTTGAAAAGCATGTAATACAATACAAAAAGGATCACAATTACGTTGATCGCGAACGAATAGACGCTGTTACCGAGCGCTTGCAGTATATTGGAACCCGCCCTTGGCAGAGCGGCCAGGTTTTCGGGGGTAAATATGTTAAACCCCAGTTTTTTTTCTAACGTGTCTACAAACTCGTTGAACTGTTTCAGAATGGCTTCCGGATTGATCGAGATTCCTGAAACGGTATCAATTACCAGGAGAGTGAGCCCGGTGAGGGGGATAAGGATAAAGAAAAGCACTTCCAACACAATGAGCAATGCGCTGAGCGACTTTTTGAATTTGAGCTTCTGTGTGAGGAATTTCAATTGCCCGTTCACAAGTATATATAGCGTGGCCGCACACAGGAAGCCGCTCATATAAGGGCGGGTATACTTGAAGATGATCAATCCCAACAGGATGAGAAATCCGATCAGGATCTATTTATACCGTATTTCTTTTTTTTCTTGCTCTGCCGACATAGGAGATTCTATTAAAACGCAAAAATACGCTTTTTTGCTTATGGAAATAAAGATTGTCAGTTTTTTTTCATTATCTTTGGCGCTGTTTACGTTAAAAGTCTTTGTGAATGGAA
>JAISZV010000293.1 GCA_031284475.1 Proteiniphilum sp.
TCAATTGTCAATTAAAAAACATGTACGATTTACTAATTATCGGCGGAGGCCCCGCCGGATATGTTGCGGCGGAACGGGCTGGGCATAAAGGGCTGAATGTGGCGCTGTTCGAGAAAAAATCGATGGGAGGGGTGTGCCTGAATGAGGGATGTATTCCTACCAAAACACTGCTTTATAGCGCCAAGACGTATGAGAACGCTTTGCACGGGGATCAATACGGCGTTTTTGGAGATAATATCCGTTTCGATTACGGTAAAATGGTCTCCCGTAAAAAGAAAGTGGTACGTAAACTTGTGCTTGGCGTGGAAAGCAAGATGAAATCCAACAAGGTGACGGTGCTAAAGGGTGAAGCCTATATCAACGGACGTTCCCCGGAAGGGATCGGGATAACCTGTAATGATGAGAAATATATTGGAAAAAACCTGCTCATCTGCACAGGCTCTGAGGCATTCGTGCCGCCTATACCCGGTCTGACGGAAGCTGGGGAAATCATCGTCACCAACCGTGAGATACTGGAACTGACCGAACGACCGGAATCCCTTGTCGTGATCGGCGGAGGGGTAATCGGTATGGAGTTCGCCAGTTTCTACAACAGTCTCGGAACCCGTGTTACCGTGGTGGAGATGCTGCCTGAAATCCTCGGAGGACTTGATGTGGAGGTTTCCGCCATGCTTCGCGAGATCTATACGAAGAAAGGAATTACGTTTCACCTGAGCGCAAAAGTGACGCAGGTAGATGGCCATAAAGTCGTGTTTGAGAAAGAGGGAAAAACGGAAACGATAGAAGGTGAAAAGATATTGCTGAGCGTCGGACGTCGTCCCGTTACGCAAGGATTCGGGCTCGAAAACCTGGGCGTAGAGTTAGTGCGGGGCGGTATCAAGACGGATGAAAAGATGCGTACCAACGTTCCCGGCGTGTTTGCCGCGGGCGACGTGACCGGCTTTTCGTTGCTGGCCCATACTGCAAGCCGCGAGGGTGAGGTGGTGGTCAATAACCTCACCGGCAGGAGAGATATTATGCGCTATAACGCCATACCGGGCGTGGTTTATACCAATCCCGAAGTAGCGGGGGTAGGGGAAACGGAAGAGTCGGCCAAAGCCAAAAAGATAGCTTATAAGGTAACTACGCTGCCTATGGCCTATTCCGGGCGTTTTGTAGCTGAGAATGAAAGCGGAAGCGGACTGTGCAAGGTGTTGACCGGCGAAAAGCATGGAGAAGTGATTGGCGTACACATGCTGGGGAATCCCGTCAGTGAGATCATTTACGGAGCCTGTATCGCCATTGAACAGGAGATGACCCTGAAAGAGATGCAGGAGGTAGTCTTCCCGCACCCTACCGTAGCTGAGATTATAAGAGAAACGGTATTTGATTTAATAATTTAATGATGTGCCAATGCCAATGTGACTAATGTGCCAATGTGCTAATGTGACTAATGGGTTACTGGGGTTAATGGAACTAATGGGGTTACTGGGACTAATGGCTAATGTGCCAATGCGACGAATGTAATAATTAATGATGTAATAATAATATGACGTCAGAAGGGAATGAAATAGTTCAGGTAAGTTTTAATTTTGCACTGCAAATTATTTCCTATTGTGAAATTTTGGAGGAGAATAAAAAATTTGTTATTGCTAACCAGTTGTTGATATCCGGAACTTCTATCGGGGCAAATGTCCGTGAAGCGCAAAATGCAGAAAGCATTGTGGATTTTCTACATAAGATGAAAGTAGCAGCAAAGGAAGTAGAAGAAACTGAGTATTGGCTTTTGATATGTAATAATGCAGAAAACTATCCTTCATCTCCTGATTTATTAACAACACTAAGTAGTATAAGAAAACTACTTGCTAAAATAATATCTTCCACTAAAAAGAAAATTACTAATCTCTCAATTCCTAAATCAACAAATCAATAAAATAAAAATCAATCAATCAATCAATCATTAAATCAATAATAGTATGCCTAAAGTACAAAATATAGATCCGAGTCAAGTCCGCAAGTCCGGATTTGTGGAATTTCAGCCGATACCGGTCAATCGGTACCGGAAAACAGTGCAGGACGAAAAAGAGAATTTTACCACGGAAGAATTCAAAGCGATCTATCATGATATGGCGCTGATCCGGGAATTTGAAACCATGTTGAACCTGATCAAGACGCAGGGCGAATACAACGGAACGTCTTATAACCATCCCGGCCCCGCACACTTGTCCATCGGACAGGAGTCGTCGGCAGTGGGCATGGCCTGGACGCTGACGGTGGACGACTTTATTTTCGGTAGCCACCGTTCCCACGGCGAGATACTGGCCAAAGGAATGTCCGCCATCCACCAATTAGACGAGGGTCAGCTTACGGACATCATGGAGAATTTCTTTGATGGCGCGATCTATGAGATCGTGAAAAAAGGTTTTGAAGGATCGGTCAGGGAACTGGCGAAAAGATTCTTAGTGTATGGCACGCTGGCCGAGATATTTGCCCGTAAAACCGGCTTCAACAGAGGGTTGGGAGGCTCGATGCATGCCTTCTTCACCCCGTTCGGAGTCTATCCTAATAATGCTATTGTAGGCGGATCGGGCGACATAGCCGTCGGCGCTGCATTGTATAAAAAAGTGAACCGCAAGCCGGGACTGGTCGTGGCAAATATCGGCGACGCGTCGATGGCGTGCGGCCCGGTATGGGAAGGGATTACCTTTGCGGCGATGGATCAGTTCAGGGAGCTTTGGAGTGGAGACATGAAAGGCGGGCTTCCCGTGATCATCAATATAATGAACAACCAGTACGGCATGGGAGGGCAAACCTGCGGAGAGACGATGGGTTACGGCATTGCCGCCCGTATAGGGGCCGGGGTGAATCCGGATCAGATGCATACCGAACGGGTGGACGGATATAATCCGCTCGCGGTGATCGACGCCTATAAACGCAAGCGTAAAGTGATTGAAGAAAAGAAAGGCCCCGTATTATTAGATGTGCTCACTTACCGGTATAGCGGGCACTCTCCCTCCGACGCCTCGTCGTACCGTTCCAAAGAGGAGGTGGAAGCATGGGAGGCGCAGGACTGCATCCGTAGCTACGGTGAGCAGTTGCTGGCTGCGGGAGTGGCCACCCAGGTCGAATTGGATTCAATATCCGTCAATATACGTACATTGGTATACGAAATGTTCCTGAAAGCGATCAATGATGAGGTTTCCCCAAGAATGGAAAACCCGGAAGTTCTCGGCGATATGATGTTCTCCGACGGTTCGGTGGATAGTTTCTCCGGTGAAAAGCCGGAGGTTCTGATCCCGCTGGAAGAAAACCCCAGGGTGAAGAAAATCGCGAACAAAGAACGTTTTGCTTTTGACGCCGAAGGCAAGGCTTTCAGCAAAATGAAGCAGTTCCAACTGCGGGACGGACTTTTTGAGGCGATCATCGACCGTTTCTATAAAGATGCGTCGTTGATCGCTTACGGAGAAGAGAACCGCGACTGGGGCGGCGCATTCGCCGTCTATGGCGGCCTGACCGAGTCGTTGCCCTACCACCGGCTGTTCAACTCTCCTATTTCCGAGGCCTCTATCGTGGGAACGGCTATCGGCTACGCCATGTGCGGCGGACGGGTGATTCCAGAGATCATGTATTGCGACTTTATCGGCCGCGCCGGGGACGAGATCTTCAACCAGCTTCCTAAATGGCAGGCGATGAGCGGTAACGTGCTGAAGATGCCGGTAGTTGTACGTGTTTCGGTGGGATCGAAATACGGTGCGCAGCACTCCCAGGACTGGACTTCGCTTGTGGCTCACATTCCGGGTATAAAAGTCTGCTTTCCCGTAACGCCTTATGATGCCAAAGGATTGATGAACGCCGCGTTACAGGGTACAGATCCGGTCATTTTCTTTGAGAGCCAGCGTATATACGACATCGGCGAGCAGTTCCGCAAGGAGGGCGTTCCCACCGGATATTACGAGATACCCATCGGCGAACCGGACGTGAAGAAAGAGGGCGGGGATATTACTTTCCTGACCGTGGGGCATACGCTCTATCCTGCTTTAAAGGCTGCGAAAGAACTTGAAGATAAATACGGCATGAGCGCCGAAGTGATCGACGCCCGCTCATTGGTTCCTTTCAATTATGAGAAGGTATTGGAATCGGTGAAGAAGACCGGAAAGATCATCGTAGCCGGCGACGCTACCGCACGCGGCTCTTTCCTGAACGACCTTGCCGCCAATATCGGTCAACTCGCGTTCGATTACCTTGATGCTCCCGTATGTGTGTTGGGTTCCCGCAACTGGATCACGCCGGCGCATGAACTTGAGGGTTCTTTCTTCCCCCAGCCAGGCTGGTTCCTGGATATGATCAACGAACGAATCCAACCGCTCAAAGATTATATTCCCGGCCAGAACTTTACCGACGGAGAGTTGATAAGGAGAGCGAAAAAGGGTATCTGAATGTGACTAATGAGCCAATGTGACTAATGAGCCAATGTGACTAATGTGCCAATGTGATTAATTAATGATTTAGTGATGTGCCAATGTGCCTAATGGGGTTAATGGCTAATGTGCCGATGTGACTAATTTAATGACTTGGGACTTGGGATGATTTAATGATGTACTAATGTAATGATTCAAACAATTAATAATTATCAATTATCAATTGTCAATTGTCAATTGAATAATCCGGTGAAGGTAAATGCGCATTTGCATACACCATACTCTTTCAGCGCTTTTCGCGATATTGACGATGCGCTGGACAGGGCGGTTGCCGAAGATGTGAAGGTGGTGGGAATAAACGATTTCTACACTACAAAAGGGTATCAGGAGTGGGCTGAAGGTTGTGTTAAACGGCAACTTTATCCGCTTTTCGGTATCGAATTTATCAGCTTGAATGAAGAGGATCAGAAAGCGGGATTGCGTGTGAATGATCCGGCAAATCCGGGACGTACCTATTTGAGCGGGAAAGGGTTATCTCACCCTTTCCGGTTGGCGGAACCCTACGCGACCATGTTATCCAACGTGCGGGATGAAGCCAACCGGCAGGTGGAGGCAATGTGTGGAAAACTGAACGAATTGCTTCGGCAGAAAAGTTGCAGCTTTACGCTTGACTTCAAAAGGATAACGGACGAACTGACAAAAGGACAAGTGCGTGAACGCCATCTGGCAAAAGCGTTGCGCCTGAACTTATATGAGGCCTGTGAAAATGATGAATCCCGGATAAGGGAATTATTGGAGAGGCTCTTTGACGGGAAGGCGTTGAAATCATCGTTAGACAACCTTGCCGGCGTGGAGAATGAGATCCGCGGTAACCTGCTGAAAGCGGGCGGAGCGGCGTTTGTCCCGGAAGAGGCCGCCGCTTTCCTGCCGGTGAAGACTGTACAGGAGATTATCATCGCCGCCGGCGGTATTCCCACTTATCCTTTTCTGGCAGATGATGCGAATGGGAATTATACCGATTTTGAGAATGACCTGGAGCGAGTGGCAAAACAACTCACCGAACGGGGTTTCCATTCGGTTGAATTTATTACCACCCGTAATGACGTTCTGCTTCTGGAAAAATATGCCGCCTATCTCTATGAACAGGGTTTTGTGGTAACCTTCGGCAGTGAGCACAACACGCCCGCCATGGAACCGGTAAAACTGTTTGCACGGGGAGGCGCAGCCTTGACCGATAAACTCCTGCAAATTAATTACAAAGGGGCATGCGTTATCGCTGCGCATCAACATCTGGTGAAACAGGGACTGAAAGGGTACATAGACCAAAACGGTTATGCCGACCGCTCTAAACGGCACGAGTTAGAAGCATTAGGAGAACAGCTCATTCAGTAGCATACGTTTGCTGAAAATAATTGCTAAAGATAGATATAAAAAACATTATAAAGATGGAACAACATTCTCAACCCTTTCTTCCCAATGACGAGATTTTCGGAATGCGGGATTTAATTTATATATCACGGTTTTACGGACAAGACAGCCGCTTTGTAATCGCCGGCGGCGGCAATACATCCTACAAAAACAAGGAGAAGATATGGGTGAAGGCCAGCGG
>JAISZV010000023.1 GCA_031284475.1 Proteiniphilum sp.
TCAATGGGAGAAAAATCGTTCTTCCACTGCTCGTTGCGCATGTTCATTATGCCCTGCTTGGTAAAGATCTGCCCGTTGCGTCCGTTGCGTGTGGGCATGATGCAGTCGAACATATCCACGCCGCGTTCAATGGCTTCAAGGATATTTTCCGGCTTGCCTACTCCCATTAGGTAGCGCGGTTTATCTTTGGGCAGGATTCCGTTGACCAGCTCTATCATCTCATACATTTTTCCGGTAGGCTCGCCGACGGCCAACCCCCCGATGGCATTTCCGTCCGCCTCTTTGGCCGCCGCATTTTCCGCTGCATGGCGACGGAGATCGGGATATACGCACCCCTGCACAATGGGGAAAAGGGTTTGGCTGTGCCCGTAGGGACATTCCGTTTCCCGGAAGCGCGCCAGGCAGCGGTCGAGCCACCGCTCTGTGAGGGCGAGCGATTTTTTTGCATAGTCGTAACCGGCGTCCCCTGGCGTACACTCATCGAAAGCCATCATGATATCTGCGCCGATGATCCGTTGGATATCCACCGCCTTTTCCGGCGTGAAGAAATGCTTAGAGCCGTCGATATGCGAATGAAATTCCGCACCCTCTTCCGTGAGCTTACGGTTTTCCGTCAGAGAAAACACCTGGAATCCGCCGCTGTCGGTCAGCATCGGTTTGTTCCAACTGTTGAAGCGGTGCAATCCCCCGGCCTGTTGCAGGACGTCCGGCCCCGGCCGCAGGTAGAGATGATAGGTGTTGCCCAGAATGATCTGCGCCCCGATATCCTCTTTCAGTTCGCTGATATGTACTGCTTTTACGCTCCCCACAGTGCCCACCGGCATAAACGCCGGCGTCTCCACCTCACCATGACCGGTAGAAATTAAGCCCGCCCGGGCATTCGATTTGGGGTCGGTATGTAATAGTCGGAAATCCAATGTGATCTGCTCTAACTGCGTTTAACCGCGTTTTGACGGCAAAGATAAATCTTTTGCGGTTACAAACAGTAGTATAGCCGTTTAAAAAATAGTAATTGATTCGATGATTTATTGATGTATCTATTTGGAGGCGCGAGCCGCCACATTGAACGTTAGCGGCGAACTCGAACCGCCGCTGCTCCCGGAGAAGTTGTCGTGCGTTTGCGCTGTTATTATCAATAACGGTCAACGAACGCATTAAAATGGAGTATCTTTCAACATAGAGAATGGGAATAAAATCATTTATACGGATGATGGAAAACTATATCAATAATACGTTGGTTGATATTCCTGTTAAGTATAGCCAAAGCCAATAAAGTATGCAAAAAACCAATATGAATTAATGAACCGTTTTTTATAGTGCGCAATATGAAAAAAGGTTGTTAAGATAATACTTCAACAAATTTTTATTTACTTATCCGAATTCCTGAAAAAAAGGGATGAGGAAAACAAAAATGACAATTATGAAAGTTAAATTTTTTTACATTTCTTGCACTAACCGGTGTGCTACTGTCTTCTTGTAATAAAGAATCGGACGAAAAACAAATATTAGAGCTTAACAATGGGGACGGTTTTTGGGAGAAATTCTCTGCTTCAACCAAAAACGTATTAGAAAAATACATAAGTCGTTATGCGAGTCAATATGCGACAGAGTTCGTAAATAATTTCTAATAGCTATGAAAAAATAATCTTTATCATCCTAATTGCCTTACCAACCATTTTTCCCTTTAATGTGTTTTCGCAGGAAGAGAATAAAACCGGCGTTTGTTTGGAATTGGGAACTTTCGGTGGATATACCAAAAACAGCGGTGGCATGAGTGGCTATCAGTTTTTTGCAACACCCTCCTATAAAATAGGAGACAAAACAAACATCGGTATCGAAGCAGGGTTAAGACTGTTCAGATATTACAGAGAAGAATCTTTCAGATTATCATACCCTCTTTACATTAACACGTCGTACAAGTTCAAGTCTGAAAAAATTACGCCGTTTGTCGAAAGGAAATTAGGGTATACCTTTCTGAAAGATCGGAGCAGTGGAAAAACAGAGTCGGTCAATTTTTCGTGGTCGTCTCTCTATCGTCCTGATTCTGATCCCGTAGAATATCGAAACGAAAGGAGGCTTCTTTTTCTCCCCTTCTTTTGGGTTTCTTTTTCCGTTGAAAAATAAACACTGTCTTTCCGCTTCCATCGCCTATTGTTTTGACAGAACTTCAGCTAAAACAACGCTTATTCAGTTGAATGAAGTGATGAAAGATTCGTTCAATCATCATTCATTTGCTTTGAGGATCGGCTATATTTTCTGACGCATTATGTGGAAAAAAGATATGAAATTATTGGTTTTACAACAGATCACATAAAAAATCATCAATAGTTAAAGTAAAAAGTTTGCCCGGTAAATCCGCCGGACAAACTTTTTTTGGTACGTCATTCACGATTGCGAACTTGCCGGTGCACGTCCGGCTATTTGATTTCCGATTTCTAACTTCAACCGCCCCGATAATTAGTAAATACCCGAATAAAATCGTATTTTTGTTCTCTGCATAACATTGTAGAAAACCACTTTTTTGTTATGCCGGAGGCAGTATGTATTTTATCTGCCTGATACGGCGGAAGAAACAGGTTAAAGAATATGGAGAATAAACCCGAATTAACGGCAAGAAAGCCGGATTGGCTCAAAATATCGCTTCCCCAGGGAAAGCAATACTTGGATGTAAGGGAGATTATCGCGAGGAAAGGGTTGCATACGATCTGCGTAAGCGGTAAATGTCCCAACCTGTCGGAATGTTGGGGCAGGGGAACCGCCTCCTTTATGATCTTAGGCGACGTATGTACGCGTGCATGCAGGTTTTGCTCTGTGAAAACAGGTAATCCGCAGGGAATAGTAGATCGGAACGAACCGGATCGCCTGGCGGAAACTATTGGAAAAATGAACCTGAAACACTGTGTAATTACCAGTGTGGACAGGGACGACCTGCCCGATCTCGGCGCCGGATTCTGGGCAACTACGGTCAGGCGCGTAAAGGAGAGGAATCCCGGAGTAACGGTCGAGGCCCTGATACCCGATTTCAACGGAATAGAGGAGTTGATTTATAACGTGATTGATGCAGGCCCCGAAATCATATCGCATAATATGGAAACCGTAAAGCGCCTGACGCCGAAGGTGCGCAGCCGTGCCAAATACGACGTAAGCCTCAAAACGATAGAGACCATCGCAAAGAGCGGTAAGGTGAAACCCAAGTCAGGAATAATGCTCGGTTTGGGAGAGACGGAAGAGGAAGTGCTGGAGACGATGGACGACTTGATCAATGTGGGATGCCGGGTGCTCACGATTGGGCAGTACCTTCAGCCTACCCGGAAACATCTGGCGGTGAAAGAGTATGTGTCGCCGGAACAGTTCAGGAAGTACAGGATAATAGGCCTGGAGAAAGGATTTGAGTTTGTGGAAAGCGGCCCTCTGGTACGCTCGTCCTACTATGCGGAGAGACATGTATGACCCAAAAAGTGATTTTTGAAAATCTTGGGCGCATCCGCTACAAGGAAGCGTGGGACTACCAGGAAAAACTCTTTGAATCGGTAATTCGGGAGAAAGCGGTTGCCAGCGGGGAACCGGAGAAAGGGATCGAGGGCGGAAAGTGTGAAAAAAACGGCGGAAAGAGAGGACTTCACAAACAATACCTCCTTTTTTGCGAGCACGAGCATGTATATACCCTCGGTAAGCATGGCGATAAACAAAACCTGCTTATCGCAGAACATGCCTGCAAAAGCAGGAATATCGACCTGCATACCATCGACCGCGGGGGAGACGTCACCTACCACGGCCCGGGGCAGTTGGTCGCTTACCCGGTCATCGACCTGGAATTGTTCGGGATGGGGATAAAAAGCTATATATCCGCACTCGAAGACGTGGTGATAGAGGCGTTGGAATCCTACGGGATCAAGGGCGAAAAAGATGCAAAAGCGATGGGAGTGTGGATTGACGCGGGCAATCCGTCCAGGACGAGGAAGATATGCGCCATCGGTGTGCGGGCGAGCCGTTTTGTAACGATGCATGGGCTGGCGCTCAACGTCAATACCGACCTTTCCTATTTTAACTATATCAATCCCTGTGGGTTCAGAGACCGCGGAGTAACCTCCATGAAAAAAGAACTGGGGCGTGAACCCGGCTTTGAAGAGGTCTCCGGACGGATGAAGGCGGCCTTTTCCCATCGCTTCGGGATGGAGTTATCGTACAGGCTTAAACATTTTTAACCCCTAAACTGTAAGAAACCTCTTTAACATTCCTATTTTTGTATCTCGAAAAATAATCAACGTTTTCGAGGAGCGAAGGCGACGCAAATAATGCAATAAGAATTGAAAACGACGAATGAAATTGAACACTTCAATAATTAAAAAATATGAGCCAAGTTGTCGATATTAAGGAGCTAAATGAGAGAATAGAGCAAAAAAGCGGCTTCGTCCAGACACTCGTTACCGGAATGAACCAGGTGATTGTGGGACAGAAGCACTTAGTGGAGTCGTTGCTGATCGGGTTATTGTCGGACGGGCATATCCTCCTGGAAGGGGTGCCCGGATTAGCGAAAACCCTGGCTATTAAAACGCTGGCTCAACTGATTGATGCGAATTACAGCCGTATTCAGTTCACCCCCGACCTGTTGCCTGCCGATGTGGTAGGAACCATGATTTACAGCCAGCGCAATGAAGAATTTCAGGTGAAGCACGGCCCCATCTTTGCCAATTTCGTGTTGGCCGACGAAATAAACCGCGCTCCCGCCAAAGTGCAGAGCGCGCTGCTCGAAGCCATGCAGGAACGCCATGTTACCATTGGCGAGCAGACCTATCAATTGCCGAATCCTTTCTTGGTGATGGCCACGCAGAACCCTATCGAACAGGAGGGCACCTATCCGTTGCCGGAGGCGCAGGTAGACCGTTTTATGCTGAAAGTGGTCATCTCCTATCCATCCAAAGAGGAGGAAAAACAGATCATCCGGCAGAATATTTTTGAACCGGTTGTCATTGAGAAAGCAGTCGTCTCCGCAGAGGCCATTTTAGAGGCGCGTAAGGTAGTGAGGGAAGTATATATCGATGAAAAGATCGATAAATATATTGTAGATATAGTATTTGCCTCGCGTTTCCCCGACCAGTTCGGCATGGCGAATCTGAAAGAGATGATCGGGTTCGGGGCCTCTCCCCGCGCTTCCATCAACCTGGCGCTGGCCGCCCGCGCTTTCGCGTTCATCAAACGCCGCGGCTATGTGATCCCCGAAGATATACGCGCCGTATGCCATGATGTGCTTCGCCACCGTATCGGCCTCACCTATGAGGCGGAAGCCAATAACATGACTTCCGAGGAGATCGTCAGCGAAATTCTGAACAGGGTTGAGGTGCCGTAAGGAGATAAGGGGCGAATACAAATGGAGACAACCGAACTACTTAAAAAAGTACGGCATATAGAAATCAAGGCGCGGGGTCTTTCGCGGAATATCTTCGCAGGAGAATACCACTCTGCGTTCAAAGGGCGCGGTATGGCTTTCTCTGAGGTTCGGGAGTACCAGTACGGAGACGATATGCGCGATATAGACTGGAATGTAACAGCGCGTTACAATCGTCCCTATATCAAAATATTTGAAGAGGAGCGCGAACTCACCGTAATGCTGCTGATTGATGTGTCGGAAAGTTTGGGTTTTGGTTCCAAATTGGTGTTGAAGCGCGATATGGTGGCGGAAATTGCGGCTACGCTGGCATTCTCCGCTATCCAGAACAACGATAAAATCGGCGTGATTTTCTTCACCGATAAAGTGGAGAAGTTCATTCCCCCGAAAAAGGGGAGGAAACATATCCTTTACATTATCCGGGAGATATTAGGCTTTGAGCCTGAGGGTAAAGGCACAGACCTGAACGTGACGCTCCGCTATATGACCAACGCTATCAAGAAGCGGTGTACCGCTTTCCTTATATCGGATTTCATTGACGCCGGCGATTATAAGCAAGCGCTTCGGATTGCCGCTAAGAAGCATGATGTGGCGGCGATACAGGTGTACGACAAGCTGAGTACGGAGCTTTATCCGGTCGGGTTAATGAAGGTGAGGGATCCGGAAACCGGAGAAGAACGGTGGATCAATACATCCTCCAAAAAAATAAGAGGCCGCTACCGTTCCTGGTGGAACAACATGCAGGCCTCTATGACCAACGCTTTCCGCCAGAGCGGAGTAGACAGCGTATCGGTCTCTACCGAAAGCGATTATGTGAAGTTGTTGCTGCAACTATTTAAACAGAGAAAGTAACTTGAAACGGAAAAAACAACATATCATCTCAATCCATAGGGCAGCCGCGGCGGCTCTATGCCTTATATTCGCCGCTTCCCTTGTCGCGCAGAAGGCTTCGGTGCAGGCGACGGTACAACCCACTGAAATATTGATCGGCGAACAGGCGTTGATCAACCTGAAAGTAATCACCCCGAAAGATAAGAACATTCATTTTCCGGTGTACGAAAATGAGATAGTTCCCGGTATCGAAGTGATTGCCATGCTGCCGCCCGATACCACTATCGAGAACAATGTGATGACCCTTAATTTTAAGTATGTGGTCACTTCGTTCGATTCTACCTTATATTATGTACCCCATATCCCGGTCTTCGACGGAACCGATACGGTCTATTCCAATTCATTCGGGTTGAAAGTCACATCGCCGGAACTCACCGACTCCACATTGGCTTATCTGGAGCGGATCAACAAAGGCGAGACCGACTCTATTGATTTCAGGCAACTGCAACTCAACGATATAAAACCGGTACGGAAAGCTCCTTTTGTATGGACGGACTACCTTTGGATATTATGGATAATGTTGGGGGTCATGTTGCTGCTTATACTGATAGGCTTAATCATTTATCTTCTATTGAAGAAAAAGAAGAAAGGTTATTTCTTTAAACCTCCCCAGGTGCTGCCGGCGCATGTGCGTGCACTCAGCGAATTAGACAGGCTCAAGGCGGAGAAAATATGGCGGCAGGGAAGGGAAAAAGAGTTTTACAGCAAGTTGACGGATATTCTTCGCGCCTATATCTATGAGCGGGAAGGGATTAATGCGATGGAGATGACTTCCGGAGAGATACTGAATGAGATACGGAAAACAACGGACGTGGAATCGGCGTATGAAAACCTGAAGCAGATTCTGTCGACTTCCGACCTGGTGAAATTTGCAAAATACAAACCCTATCCCGATGAAAATGACCTGAGCCTGGTAAACGCCTATTTCTTTGTGAACCAGACCCGCGAACCCGATCCTGTTGTAAAGGAAGAGGATCCTGAAACGGAACGGGAGACGGGGAAAGTAGTATTAAAAAAGTAAATAAGAATGGAATTTCTACATCCTGAATATCTATATCTGTTGCTGCTGATTATTCCGCTGATTGTGTGGTATGTGTTGCGTTTGTCGAAAACGCAGGCCTCGTTCAAGTTGGCCTCTACCGGCGCTTTTGGAGGAATGAAATCCGATCTCCGGGTTTATATGCGGCATCTTCCGTTTGTGTTGCGGTTGATTTCCGTTGCGCTGATCATCGTGGTAATTGCCCGTCCGCAATCGGTCAGCAGTTGGGAAGAGACCGAGACGCAGGGTATCGATATTGTGATGGCGCTCGACGTGTCGGGCTCCATGCTTGCGCAGGATCTGAAGCCGGATCGCCTGCAGGCGGCCAAAAAGGTGGCGGCTGAATTTATCACCGACCGCCCTAACGATAATATCGGACTGGTGATTTTTGCAGGGGAGAGTTTCACGCAATGCCCGCTTACGACCGACCACAAGGTTTTATTGAATCTGCTCAACGAGATAGAATTTGGGATGATAGAGGATGGTACGGCCATCGGGCTTGGACTGGCTACTTCAGTGAACCGGTTGAAAGACAGCAAATCGGAGTCGTGCGTGGTGATCCTGCTTACCGACGGAACCAATAACAGCGGCCAGATCGCCCCTCTCACCGCTGCCGACCTGGCGCGTTCCTACGGCATTCGCGTTTACACGATTGGGGTGGGCACCAAAGGAATGGCCCCAACGCCTGTGAATACGCCATACGGAATCAGGATGCAGAATATGCCTGTGGATATTGACGAGAAAGCGCTTACCGAGATTGCCGCGACAACCGGAGGACAATACTTCCGGGCGCAGGATACCGAAGGGCTTCGCCAGGTATATGACGAGATAGATAAAGTGGAAAAATACCTGATCAGCGTGCAGAACGTAACGCGCCGCAGGGAGTTGTTCCTCCCTCTTGCGCTGGCTGCCCTGGGATTGGTATTATTGGAGTTGTTATTACGAAGGACGTGGCTGAGGAGCGTACCTTGATAAAATGCGACAGATATGTTTAGATTCGGAAATCCGGAATATTTATGGTTGTTCTTCGCCATGCCCCTGTTGCTGGCGATATATATCTATCTGAACGTCAGGAAGCGAAAGGACGTGCAGAAGATGGGTAATCTGGCCACGCTCAAGATGATGATGCCCGAACTATCCCTGAAACGTTCCTACCTGAAATTCTGGTTTATCTTCGCGGCGTTGTGCGCCGGCGTCTTTATGATTGCCCGTCCGCAATTCGGTACAAAGGTAGAGACGGTGGAGAAGGATGGGATCGAATTGGTGATCGCCATTGACGTTTCTAACTCGATGCTGGCCGAAGATGTGTCGCCCAACAGGTTGGCGCGGGCTAAACAGATACTGTCGAGGCTGATCGACCTGCGCAGGAACGATAAAGTAGCGTTGATCGTATTCGCGGGAGAGGCGTATGTGCAGATGCCGCTGACGTCCGATACCCAGTCGGCAAAGATATTCCTTAACACTATCAATCCGAGCCTCGTCCCGGTGCAGGGTACTGCAATAGGGCAGGCAATCAGCCTGGGAATGAGTTCCTTCTCGTCGGATCAGGAAATGAGTAAGGCGATGGTAATCATCACCGACGGCGAAGATCATGGAGGGAGCGCCGTCAATATAGCGGCGGAAGCGGCAAAAGCAGGCGTGATGATCAACGTGCTGGGAATCGGTTCGCCCGAAGGTTCGCCGATACCGGCTGCCGAATATGGAAAAAACTTTATGACCGATCCCGAAGGCAACGTAGTGGTCTCCCGCCTGAATGAACAGATGGCGATGGAGATAGCGCAGAGCGGAGGCGGATTATACGTCCGCGCCGACAACTCTAACAGCGCCGTCCGGGCGTTGGAAACGCATCTCGATGAGTTGGAAACAGGTAAGATTACCAGCCTTACCTATTCGGAATATGACGAGAAATTCACCCTGTTTGCCTGGATCGTGCTGATAATCCTGTTGGTGGAGATACTTGTGTATGACAAGAAAAATCCGCTGTTCGGGAATGTGAGGGTGTTTAAATGATTTGATGATTTAATGATTGAGTGATTTAATGATTTAACGGTTTGATGTTCTTTACTCTTTGTTCCATTAATAAAAAAGTAGTTGAATGAACAGGTTTATTATAAAGTATATCCTATTTCTCTTGCTGGGGATGATGTTTCCCGCAGCAGTTTCCGCGCAGAAAGACGTCCGGAAAAACATTCGCAAAGGGAATAAGGAATACCGGCAGGAAAAATTCTCCGATGCGGCCAAGTTATATGAAAAAGCGGTGGAAGAGAATGTTGCGTCCAAAGAGGCGAATTTTAATTTCGGGAATGCGCTCTACCGGCAAAAAGAGTGGGATCAGGCTATTGAGAAATACAACCACTATATTTCACTGGAACAGGAAAATCCGGAGGAAGCCTCTGCCGGATGGCATAATACCGGGAATGTAATGCTGCAAAAGAAAGATTTAGAAAAATCAATGGAAGCCTATAAAATGGCATTGCGGTTGAATCCTCAAGATAATGAGACCCGGTATAACCTGGCGGTGGTACAGAAGATGATCCGTGATCAGAGCGGAGGAGGGCAGGATGATCAGCAAGATCAACAAGATCAACAAAACCAGCAAGATCAGCAACAGCAAGATCAGCAGCAGGAACAACAGCCGCAACAGAATGAACAGGATAGGGAGCAGCGCGCCGAACAATCCGATCAACCCGAGCAGATGTCGCGCGATAACGCCCGCCAACTCCTCCAGGCGATAGAACAGGATGAACGGGAGACCCAGGAGAAAGTGCAGCAGATAAAAGCCAAGGAGAGGGAAGAGCAGGCCGAAAATAACAGGAGAAACAGTAAGAATTGGTGATAAGAATAGTGAAAAATGAATAGCGAATAGTGGAAAAAGCGAAAAGTAAAAAATGAAATAAGCCGTATGAAGCATATCTATATATTATTTCTTCTTTTCACAGTGTTGCTTATCGATGCCGGCAAGGCGTTTGCCCAGGTAACATTCAAGGCTTCCGCGCCGGCGGCGGTGGTTGAAGGGGAACAGTTCAGGCTAAGCTATATCCTGAACAAGGAGGGGAAGGATCTTCGCCTGCCCGATATTCCCGATTTTGATGTTTTGTTCGGCCCCAGCATATCCATCAGTTTCAGCCAGCGGACGGTGGGCGGTAAACCCACTTCCGAGAGTTCCGTCACCTATACCTATATACTGATGGCGAAAAAAGCGGGGACATTCACCATTCCTCCTGCATCTATCAGGGTGGACGGGAGTAATTACGAATCCAATTCCCTACAGATAAAAGCGCTTCCCCCCGACGAATCGTCATCACAGGGGCCTGCCGCGGGCGGGCAGCGGAGCGAAGAGCGTCCATCCGGTGCAGGAACGGTCACTGTTTCCGCCGATGACGCTTTTATCAGGGCGATTGTCTCCAAAAATAATCCCTATGAACAGGAAGGATTTACCGTTACATTCCGCCTTTATACTACATTGAACGTGGTTGACTTCGGGAAGATACAGTTTCCCGAATTTGAGGGTTTTATGGTAGAAGAGGTTAACATCCCGTCGAATCAACAATTGCAGATGGAACGGTACAACGGAAGAAACTATTACACGGCTGATCTTCGCAAAACATTGTTGTTCCCTCAACGTTCGGGGCAGATGACCATCCCCCGCGGAAGTTTGGAGATGGTCTTTTCAGTCCCGTCGAGAAGGAGGGTCTCCACTTTCTTCGGCTCCCAGGAGGTGATGGTGGATGTAAAGAAAGAGTTGGTTACAAATCCTTTGTCTATCAACGTAAAACCCCTTCCGGCGAACAAGCCTGCCGGTTATGCCAACGCGGTAGGCGCTTTCACATTAAAATCAGGTATCAATTCCGCAGAAGTAAAGGCCAATGAAGCGATTACCGTAACGTTGGAAATATCGGGCACAGGGAATCTTAAACTAATCCGGAATCCCGAAATAGAGTTCCCCAACAATTTCGACGTGTATGATCCTACGGTGGTTAATTCTTTGAATGTGACCACCAACGGGCTGACCGGAATCAGGAAAATAGAATATACGGCCATCCCGCGTTATGAAGGAGCCTATACCATACCGGCCGTGGAATTTAGCTATTTCGACCCGAACAAGAACCGCTACGAAACAGTGACCATGCCCGAACAGAAACTACAGATAGCGAAAGGAGATCAGGGCAGCAGTGCGGCAAACGCCTTTGTGAGCCGCCAGGATGTGAGGGTGGAGCAGGATATACGTTTCCTGAAGACCAGCGAGCCGGCCTATCTTTCCGGAACCGTTTTTTTTGCGGGGTCATTGAACTACTGGCTATGTTACTTGATTCCGCTGATGATACTGATCCTGTTTTATATCATTAACAGGAAACAGGCGCGCGAAAATGCAAACGTGGCGTTAATGCGTAACAGGAAAGCGAATAAAACCGCGATCAAGAGATTGAAAGCGGCGAACAGGTATCTCAAAGAACGGGATAAGGAGCATTTCTACGATGAAGTACTCCGCGCAATATGGGGATATTTCAGCGATAAACTTTCCATATCTCTGGCGCGCCTTTCAAGAGACAATATCGAAGAGGAACTGTCGCGAAAAGGGATCAATGAACAGTTGTCGGGCAAGTTTATAGAGATCCTGGAGATTTGTGAATTTGCACGGTACGCCCCTGCCGAAAGTAATGCGGAGATGGATCGGATCTACAACGGTACAATGGAGGCCATCGGGGAAATGGAAAACAAATTGAGGAAATTATGATACGGAATATATTGATTTTTATCTTGATCCTGTGCGGTGGTATGGAGGTGGCGTTGAGCCGGGAGGTAGGCGACTCCATCTTGCAAGCCGGCGACGCCGGGGTAATTGCTTCCGGTAAGACTACTCCTGAAATTGCCGCCCAGGCATACCGCAATCAGGACTATAAAGAGAGCATCGCGCTCTATGAAGAGCTTATTGCACAGGGAACGGCTGAAGACAGAGTGTCTGCACAACTCTATTATAACCTGGGGAATGCCTATTTTCGGGATAATCAGTTGGGGAAAGCAATCCTCTGTTACGAAAGGGCGCTTCTTCTCGATCCGGGCGACGGTGATATACGGCACAATCTCCGGTTTGCACAGAACCGTACGGTAGACCGTATCGGCACGGCCGGCAATCTTTTTTTCACCAACTGGTTCAGGGGCGTTAGGAATGTATTCAGTTCCAACCAATGGGCTACAACAGGCGTCATACTTTTTATTCTGTTCCTGGCTTGTGTAGGCGTTTATCTTTTTATGCGTCCGCTTTGGGCAAGGAAGAGCGCTTTTTATGCAGGCGTTGCACTGTTCCTGTTGATGATTACGGCAAACATCTTTGCTTTCAGCCAAAAGAGCGAACGTATCCGGCGGGATTCCGCCATTGTGATGGCAGGAGCGGCAACGGTCAATGCTTCGCCTGACGCCAACAGCAGTCAACTTTTTGAATTGCATGAAGGCACGAAAGTGAAAATAAGGAACAGCGACGGCAACTGGTTTGAAATCCGGATCGCCGACGGTAGTGTGGGTTGGATTCGCCAACAGGAAGTGGAGATTATATAGTAATATGAAAGAATTTATAGAAAGTTTGCTCCCATTAGAGCGCAATTTGTTTTTTGCCCTGAACGGCAGCGATTCGTTATTTCTTGACAATGTGATGTGGACGATCAGCGGACGGTTTGTCTGGATACCGCTTTTTCTTTTTGTCCTTTTTCTCTTTTTCTACCGGGCACACCGGAAGGAGGCAATTCTGGTTACGCTTTTCTTTATTCTCGTGTTTGCGGCAACCGACCAGATATCATCCTCGTTCTTTAAACCTTTCTTTGAGCGTTTTCGTCCTACTCATCATCCCGATTTCAAGGATCTGGTAGATACAGTGAACAATTACAGAGGCGGCAGATACGGATTTATTTCGGGGCATGCCACCAATAGTTTCGGGCTGTTCGTGTTCTTTTCTTTAGTATTCAGGAGCCGCTTCGTTACGCTCAGTACACTGCTATGGGCGACGATCAACAGTTATACCCGCATTTATCTGGGAGTGCATTTTATTTCGGATATTGTGGCGGGAATGATTGTGGGGTCGCTTGTGGCGCTTCTTTTATACGCGGCCTATGCCGCATTGAGGAAAGCGATAGTTCATCCCCCGTCATCCCGCAGGCAGAGCGCCTACGGTAAAAAAGAGGGTACGCTACTGGCTGCTTTCATCATTTTATACATAGTCATTATTGCCATTTTCAGCCCTTTTTTAGCAACTTTACCCCATTGAAAATGTTCATGAGGATAGAAACGAAACATTTTCGTAAAAATTTTAGTGCGAAAAATTTGGTTTCTCGGTTTTTTTGCGTATGTTTATGGCATAAATGAGATTACCAAATAGTATTATTAATAAAAAAATAAAAAGCCATGGCAAGAACAATCACTTTTAACGAGTTAAGAGAGCTGAAAGACAAACTCCCTGACGGTAGTATCCACCGGATAGCTGAAGAATTGGACATGAAGCCCGAAACCGTAAGGAATTATTTTGGTGGATACAATTACAAAGAAGGCAGGAGTGTAGGAATACATATTGAGCCGGGGCCTAATGGCGGTATTGTTGTGCTTGACGATACCACTATTTTTGATAAGGCGTTGAGTATTCTCGGCCTTAAAGATTATCCCGAACCCGATTCGGTTGAAACAGAAACAGAAGAAATAGAGTGAAAAATAAAGACCAATTATTGCAAACGTTCAATATTGGGTTTTTTGATCTTTGTATTATTAACGAAGGCCCTTCCGGGGTAATAACCCCGGAGAGGACGCCTAAAAGGTTGATATTATGGGAAAAGATAAAGAAAAAAGCGATATAAACAACGGGAAATTAGTTACCGTTGCTATCCATACGTATGATAAAGCGCATATATTAAAATCGATCCTTGAGTCGGAAGGAATTCCGGCAGCCATACACGGTATACAGATGATCGATCCGGTAGTGCCCGGAAATGTGCGCGTGCGAATTAATGAGAGCGACCTCCCTGAAGCGCTCCGGATCATTGAAGAGGTGGATTTCACCTCAAGTGAGGGAGAAAAAGAGCAGAAAAAAACGAAGAAAGAGATACTCATTCCGGTGGACTTCTCCGATTATTCTTTAACGGCATGTGAGTTCGGATTTCGCCTGGCGCGCGACCTGGACTGTAAAATAAAACTGCTCCATGCTTTTTTTACTCCTTTCTATCCGGCGTCGGTTCCCTTTGGAGACGCCTTCACCCTGCAAACGACCGACGACGAGCTCTCGCAGGACATTAGAAACAGGACGGAAAAAGAGATGCAAAGCCTGGTAGAGAAGATTGAGAGCAGAATTGCTTCCGGCTCCATACCGCATATATCTTATAAAACCGCTTTGATAGAAGGATTGCCCGAAGAGGAAATTATCACTTATTCCAAGAAGATGCGCCCGACAGCCATTGTGATGGGAACAAGAGGAAAAAATGCCAAGGAACCGGATCTTATCGGAAGTGTTACCGCTGAAGTAATGGAGGGTTGCAGGACGCCCGTTTTTGCTATTCCTGAGGGAGCTAAGATAAGAAGCCTTTCCGAAATGAAAACCATTGTTTTTCTTACCAATTTCCAGGAGCGTGAATTTAAGGCGTTTGATATCATGATGAAATTTCTGAAGCCGTACCCTGTAAAAGTCTATCTGGCGCATATAGCCAAGAAGGAGGATGTGTGGAATGAAATTAAATTATCAGGCGTCCAGAAACGTTTTTCCGATCTCTACCCCCAGGTGCGGATCGAGTATAAATTGATCGACCAAAGTGAAGGATTGGAAGTGACGCTCGACAAGTTCACGGATGAGAACAAGATAGATATGGTATCCCTGTCGAGTTCGCACCGCAATATTTTTGCGAGGATATTCAACCCGGGAATCGCAAGAAGAATGATATTCCACTCCGATACGCCATTGTTGGTGATAAAGGGGATGTAAGATCAAAAAAAGAGGCTGTATCAAAATAGAAAATAGGCCTTTGAGAATTGAATATTTGGAATTGTTCTCCGATCGGAGTACGAATACAAAGGCAGTTTCGCTAAATAGGTAAAATTTAGAACCGGA
>JAISZV010000132.1 GCA_031284475.1 Proteiniphilum sp.
AATATAAGGAAGAACAGGCCGCGTTACAGGATAAAGGAGCGTTGAAAGAAGAAGCGGAGGAGCAGTCGCAATTGATGGCGGAAGCGCGTGAAATGTTGCGCAAATGGGAGTCCGGCGACCGGGAGACCGTCAACCTGTGGAAACGGATGAACGAGTGGGTATATGCCGGCTTCAACGAAACCTACCGCCGTATGGGGGCGTCGTTCGATAAGATCTACTACGAGTCGGAAACCTACCTCGCCGGAAAAGAAGAGATGTTGCGGGGCCTGAACAAAGGGTTATTCTACCGGAAAGAGGACGGGTCGGTATGGGCCGATCTTACTCCTTACGGGCTGGATCACAAGCTGCTGCTGCGCGCCGACGGCACCTCGGTTTATATGACGCAGGATATTGGAACCGCCAAACTACGCTTCGACGATTATCCCATCGATACCATGATCTATGTGGTTGGGAATGAGCAGAATTACCATTTCCAGGCGCTTTCCATCCTGCTCGATATGCTTGGCTTTGAGTTCGGCAAAGGGTTGGTACACTTCTCCTATGGTATGGTGGAATTGCCCGAAGGTAAAATGAAATCGCGCGAAGGAACGGTGGTAGACGCCGACGAACTGATGGCGGAAATGATTGAGACCGCCCGTGAAACGTCGAAAGAACTGGGTAAACTGGATGGCGTCCCGGCCGAAGAAGCGGATAAAATAGTGGAGATGGTGGGCATGGGCGCCCTCAAATACTTTATCCTGAAAGTAGACCCTAAGAAAAATATGACCTTCAACCCGAAAGAGTCCATCGATTTCAACGGGAATACGGGGCCGTTCATCCAATACACGCATGCCCGTATCCGGTCTGTCCTGCGCAAGGCCGAAGAACAGGGTATCAGCGTCCCTAAAAAGCTGGAGGGTTCCATACCCCTTTCGGAGAAAGAGGAAGGGCTGGTGCAATTGCTCGCGGAATTTGACCCGGTAGTGAAACAGGCAGGCGCCGGATACAACGTTTCCCTTATCGGCAATTATATCTATGAACTGGCAAAAGAGTTCAATCAGTTTTACCACGATTTCTCCATCCTTCGGGAAGAGAACGCCGCATTACGCGGCTTCCGGTTGACGCTGTCAAAAAATATAGCCCTGACCGTAAAAAAAGGGATGAAACTGTTCGGCATAGAAGTGCCGGAAAGGATGTAACGTTGTTGAAGAGCTTATATTCAGGCCCGGATTTACCATATATTATGATACCTTACTTAGGCAAGGGATAGGAATCAAGGTATAAAAAGAGTTGCAATTAACGCTTTTTTTAGAAGCATATCAAGAATTAATTCTTATATTTGCCGGAAAAATTAAACTACCACCTTTTAAGAAGGTGGATTTGATATAATGAACCGGGCATGGCCCTCAAATTTTATTTTAGATTCTCTTCTTCGTAAAATGTTATCTGTTAGATAAGATACAAGAAAATATTTTTTGAGGCTAAGCCAAAAGAACATAACCACCCCCCCCAAGGAGGTGTATCTCTAAGGTAAATAAAATCCGGCGAAACCGGGATGATTAAAATAACCGTATGAAAATAAAAAGGTTTATTGCCGTTTTTTTCCTGGCAGGCAGCATAGCGTTAGCCTGGGGACAGGATGAGAATCCCGTATTAAAAACGCGCTACGCTTCCCCGGCTACGAATTGGGAAAAGGAAGCATTGCCGCTGGGTAACGGGCGCATAGGCGGAATGGTCTTCGGCGGCGTAGCTGTTGACGTTATTCTTGTGAATGAAAAAACATTATGGTCGGGCGGCCCGGGCAAAAATCCCAACTATAATGGCGGACATCAAGGAACTCCCGCCGAAAATCACCGGACTTTACAAAGTGTAAGAAATGCTTTGCAGCAAAAGATGACGGATTTTACTGCAAAACACGCAGCCAAAAAAGACGCAAACGGAAAAGTAACCGCAAGCGATTATGCGCCTGAGGATGATGAGTTGAAAGCCGGTATTCAAAACCTGACGGGAAACAGGGACGATTTCGGTTCTTACCGGCAATTGAGCAATATCCATATCGCATATAATTCGCCGGCGGTTCCCGAATATACCGGTTATTCGCGTGAGTTGAATATCGACAATGCGGTTGCCAAAACCTCTTACCACCAGAACGGCGTAAACTACGCGCGCGAATATTTCATCAGCCACCCCGATAACGTAATTGTTATTCGCCTCACGGCTGATAAAACAAGCTCCGTTTCATGCACATTTTATTTTACATCGCCGCAGAAAAGCGTCAATGTGAGTGCAACGAATAACGTAGTTACGCTGGAAGGAAAACCGACCGATCACGGCGACAACGGATTGAAATTTGCCCAGCAAATGATGATTATCCCCACGGGGGGAATGATGAGCAACAACGACAGCGCGGTCACGGTTGAAAATGCCGATGAAATATTGCTGCTCTCTTCGGCTGCAACCAATTATCAACAGTCGATGGACGACGGATTTAATTATTTTTCCAACGCCGCGCCGCGTACAACGGTTGAAAACACATTAAAAGCGGCAGCCCGGAAAACTTATGCGCAGTTGCTGGAGGCTCACCTGCAAGATTACAAATCGCTGTACGGCAAGATGAGCGTTTCGCTCGGCAATGCCGCCAATGCGGACAACAAACCTACGGACGAATTATTAAAAGGATATAAGGACAATACCAATACGCCCGCGGAAAATTTATATCTCGAACAGTTGTATTATCAATTCGGGCGGTACCTGCTGATCTCGTCTTCCCGGAAAGGTTCGCTGCCCGCAAATCTTCAGGGGATATGGGCGGAAGGATTAAAACCGCCGTGGGACGCCGATTATCATACCAACATCAATGTACAGATGAATTATTGGCCGGCGCAACAAACCAACCTGTCCGATTGCCATATACCTGTTATTGAATACGTCAAAAGCCTTGTGCCGCGCGGAAGAATCACCGCCCGGCACTATTATTGCAAGCAAGACGGAAGTCCGGTAAGAGGTTGGGTGATTCACCACGAAAATAATATCTGGGGCAATACCGCCCCCGGAAACTGGTACACCGCTTTTTATTTTCCGGCTGCCGCCGCCTGGATGTGCCAGGATATCTGGGAATATTATCAATTTAACCAAGACAAAAAATTCCTGGAAGAATATTACCCGGTTATGGTAGACGCCGCGCTGTTTTGGGTAGATAACCTCTGGCGCGACTCCCGCGACGGGACGCTTGTCGCGAACCCTTCCTATTCGCCTGAACATGGCTTTTATTCGCTGGGCGCGTCGGCCGACCAGGCCATTATATGGGAACTGTTCGACATGGTAGAGAAGGCAAGCGATGCATTGGGACGGCACACGCCTGAAATTCAGGAGATAAAAACGGCAAAAAGCGGGTTGGCCGGGCCCCGGATAGGCCTTACCGGGCAGTTGATGGAGTGGAAAGACGAGTTGTTGATGGATATTACGGGCGATAACGGGCATCGCCACGTCAACCATTTATATTGGCTGCACCCCGGAAGCAGGATCGTTCCTGGCAGAAGTGAGGAGGAAGACCTATACGCAAAAGCGATGCAAACCACATTGAACACGCGCGGCGATGGAGGCACAGGCTGGAGTAAGGCGTGGAAAATCAATTTCAGGGCGCGGCTGCACGACGGTAACCGTTCTCACAAACTGGTGCAGGAGATATTGAAAGAGTCTACATCTACAAATCTGTTCGATATGCACCCGCCTTTCCAGATCGACGGGAATTTCGGCGCTACCGCGGGAATGACCGAAATGCTGCTGCAAAGCCACGGCGGTTACATCGAAATTCTGCCGTCCCTCCCCGACGCTTGGGCCAACGGCAGTTTCAAGGGCATAAAAGCGCGTGGAAATTTTGAAATAGATGCGGAATGGAGCAATGGTGAAATCACATCGTTAAAAATTACCTCCGGATCGGGAAACGATTGCATGCTGAAATACAACGGGGATATATTCTCTTTCCCAACCGTGGCGGGAACGGCGTATGATTTGAGCAAAAAAAAAATAAAAGCTATTAATCCGATAAAAAAGAGTATCTTTGGCCGGTATATATTAATGTTAGGGCAATGCCCGAAAACAGTTAATATTATAGGGAAACAACAAACTATTAACCCCATAAATTAGATAAAAATGCCTCGATTAGTAACACTGTACTCTCTTCAATGGGGAGATTTATCATTAGAAAACGTATGTATCAAAGCGAAAGAATTTGGCTACGACGGAATTGAGTTGGGACTGCCCGACCATTTGGACGTGCGGCAAACCGATCCGGAATACTACAAAGGTATCAAAAGCCTTTTGGAAAAATATGGATTACAACTACGCACGATTTCTTCCCATTTGACGGGACAAGCGGTGTGCGACCTGATTGATGAGCGGCACAAAGGAATTTTACCTCCCTACATTTGGGGCGACGGCGACCCCGAAGGCGTTCGCAGGCGCGCTGCCGAAGAGTTGATATTGACGGCAAAAGCAGCCGGGGCGCTAAACGTAAACACCGTAGTGGGATTTACGGGAAGCCCTATATGGCACCTGCTTTATTCGTTTCCGCCTGTTCCCGAATCCATGATCGAAAACGGCTATAAAGAGTTCGCCCGCCGTTTTATCCCTGTTCTTGACGAATTTGAAAAATTGGGCGTCCGTTTTGCGTTGGAAGTACACCCTACCGAAATTGCGTTCGATACATTTTCTGTACGCAGGGCATTGGAAGCGGTAGGCAATCACCCTGCCTTCGGTTTCAATTACGACCCGAGCCATTTGGGATATCAGGGCGTGGATTATGTGGATTTTATTTATCAGTTCCCCGATCGCATTTTCCACGTCCACATGAAGGATGTGTATTGGAGCGATACGCCCAAACAAGTAGGCGTGTTCGGCGGACATGTTCCTTTCGGCGATCCCCGCCGTTATTGGAATTTCAGAAGTGTGGGAAGGGGAAAGATCAATTTTGAAGAAATTATCCGCGCACTCAACGCTATCGGTTATCAGGGACCGCTTTCAATAGAATGGGAAGATAGCGCCATGGATCGTGAACACGGCGCGCGCGAATCATGCGAATTTACCAAACGGATCGATTTTCAAACTTCAAAACACGCATTTGACGCTTTTTTTGCAAAATAACCATCGGCTGCTTTATTGAAGTTGATCTGTTTTTATTATTCTTTTGTCTTATTTATTTTTTTATTTGAAATAAAATATCTACGTTTGTAAATAAAAAAATAATTATAATATGTACTTATTACAATAAGCGTTTATTTTTTTATCATTGTATATTTAAAATATTATACGTCTATTTATTTGTATATAAGAGATTAATAATTCATATTATTGTAAATAATACATGAAGAAAATATGTTTCTTGCGACAAGTGTAAAAATACGGGAAACGCAAAACGGTATATAAAGAACCGAAAATGAAGAATGGAAATGCTCTAAGGCGGCGTCACCGGTTTTATCGGGGCAATCTGCCTGGGAGCCGCTTTAATGGAAAATAAAGTAGAGGGAGATATTGGATTTCCCCAATGTTTATGACGGCCTAAGAGGAACGTAGTTTATTGAAACTATTGTGGAAGCGGGTTGGAGTGATGATGCGAAATGGAGCGGACGGATAGGGTAAAATATATTGCAGACTAAAACAACTAAAATAATCATGAAACACCCGAAGGGAATGATTATTTTAATTATCAAAGGATACATACACCAAAATAAAAAATAAGAATCGTATGAAAAGGAGAAAATTTTTAACAAACTCAGCCGCATTAGGCGCTGCCATTCCTTTGGGAGCGGCAACTCCTGCTGTTTTTACGTCGTGTTCGGGCAACGCAAAAAACAGTTCGTCCAACACTTACTCAGCCGAAGAATTGGGGATGTTTTCGTTTGTGGATATTGCGCCTGACGGAAAGCCGTTAAAGGCCGCACTTGTGGGATGTGGCGACAGGGGAACCGGGGCTGCCGGCCAATTTTTGGAGTCGGGGCCAAATGTCTCGATCGTTGCTTTAGCCGACGTACTTACCGACAGGATGAATACCTGCCGTAACGTTCTTTCGGAAAAGTTTAACAATAAAGTAGAGGAGAACAATTGTTTTATAGGTTTCGATGCATTCCGTAAAATCATGGAACTACAGGATATCGACGTTGTATTGCTGTGTACTCCCACTCATTTCAGGCCGGAACATTTTAAAGCAGCTATAGAGGCGGGAAAACATGTGTTCATGGAAAAACCCTGCGCGGTTGACCCGACGGGTATCCGCACGGTAATAGCCACCGCCAAAGCCGCCGCATCCAAAGGATTAACCGTCGTTACCGGAAATCAACGCAGGCATCGCCGCGATTATTGGGAAGCGTATGTACAAATAAAGAAGGGAATCATCGGAGAAATAGTCTCCGCAACGTCCCATTGGAATCAGGGAGCATGGTGGAACAAACGCCACCGGCCCGAATGGAGCGATATGGAGTATTGCCTCCGTAACTGGTTTAACATAAAATGGCTGAGTGGTGATCATATTCTCGATCAGGGTATCCATAATATTGATGTTGTTACCTGGTTTATGGGAGAGCTGCCTGTAAGAGCCGTCGGTTTCGGCGGATCCGCCCGCCGGTTGACCGGCGATATCTTCGACTTTTTTAGTGTTGACTATTATTATAATAACCATAAGCGTATGCTGCACACCGCCCGTCAGATTGACGGTTGCGACGGCAACGTGTCCGAACAGGTTTTAGGTACAAAAGGAATTGCGCAATTGAACGACCGCGGAGAAATCAAAATCCTGGATTGGAACGGAAACCTGTTGTGGGAGTATGACTATAACGGTAAGCCCGTGAAAAATCCGTATGTGCAGGAGCATATACACTTAGTGGAATCGATCCGGTTAAACAAAAAGATCAATCAGGCGGAAGACCTGGCATATTCTACCCTGATTGCCATTATGGGGCGGGAAGCCGCTTACACGGGACAATCCGTTACTTGGGGCGAAATTATGGCGTCGAATCTTCGATATGGCCCCGAAACCTATGAAATGGGTGCATTACCCGATTACCGCGAAAGGGTGGTTCCCGTTCCGGGAAAAGATCCGTCAAGCCCGATGTAATCTTATTTCTGCGAGATTACAGGCTATAATATCATTTTTATAACACCAAACTTTTCACATACGAATTATATGCAAAATCAACAAAAAAAAGTAACGAGAAGAGAATTTCTGGGCCTATCCGCATTGGGATTAACAAGCCTGACGATACTGCCGAGTTGGACAATGAACGGTATTAAAATAGCGCCAAGCGACAGGGTGGTTTTGGGTTTTATCGGCCTGGGAAGACAGGGTATAAGCGACTTCCATGCTTTTGCCCAATGCCCCGGCGTGCAGGTTGCCGCTGGTTGCGATGTGGATTCGATCAAGAACGACCGCTTTAAACGGGTGGTTACCTCCTGGCAAAAATCAAAAGGGACGCCCGAAAGATGCGATGTGTACGATTTCTATGAGCAACTGCTCGAACGGAAAGATATTGACGCGATTGAAATCGCTACTCCCGACCATTGGCATGCGTTGGCAACGATCCACTCCTGCCAGGCGGGAAAGGATGTGTATTGTCAGAAACCGTTGACGTACAGTATTTCCGAAAGCCTCTCCGTTGTAAAAGCCGTCCGCCACAACAACCGCATCTTGCAGGTAGGCAGCCAGCAACGTTCGGACAAAGAATTTCAAACGGCCATCGCCATGGTAAGGAACGGAAGCCTCGGATATGTGAAACAGGTACACGTAAGGGTGGGAGATTCGCCTGCGCCTTTCAACCTGCCGGAAGAACCCGTACCTTCTAACCTGAACTTCAACCAGTGGCTTGGCCCGTTGAACTTCCCCGTGGTACATTACAACCACGCAATGTGTCCGCCGATTGCCTATCCCGAACTGAAAGAGACAGGCGATTGGGCCGTATGGCGTTATTACAGGGAAACCGGAAACGGATTTATAGGCGACTGGGGCGCGCATCATTTCGACATCACGCAGTCGGCCCTCGGTATGGACGGATTGACCCCCGTGGAATATATACCTGCGGGATATAAGGGCACGAAATATCCAACCATGAAGTACGCCAACGGACAGGTGATCACCGAACAGCCTTTCCGCGACGACAAACCGGACGATAAAGGGATCAACTTCATCGGAGAGAAAGCGTGGTTGAAAGTGGCGAGAGGTTACATCGAATGTTCCGATCCCGGCCTTTTGCAGAAATCCGAGCAAACTATTGCCTCCGGAGAATACGAAACGAGCGCTTCGCACATGCAGGACTTTATCAACAGCGTGCGGTCGAGAAAAGAACCCATCGCACCGGTCGAAGCAGGCGCCTCCAGCGCAATATTGTGCTGCAACGTGAATATCGCCCACGAACTCGGACGCCCGGTGAGATGGGATCCGGTAACCAAACGGTATTTTGACGATAAAGAGGCCGAGGCGCACCGCTTGTATTCCTATGAATATAGAAATCCTTATAAATTACCCTATTGGGATAAATAATTTTAAGAGTATGCAATTTTATGGAAAAATAATAGCCGCTCTTGTAGGAGTAATGTTTTGTGCAACTCAAATTACAACGATTGCCGGCAATCCTGAAATAAACGAAAATGCGTTACGAGGCAAAAAAGTGTTGTACGTTTACGGCGGCTGGAAGGGCCACGAACCCGAAAAATGCCGGGATATATTCGTACCCTGGTTAAAATCGGAAGGAGCGGAAGTTTTCTTGTCCGATAATCTCACCTGCTATGACGACTCCGTATTGATGGCTAACATAGACCTTATCATACAGCACTATACGCAAGGAGAAATATCCAGCTCGCAAGACAAAGCATTGCGTAACGCCGTTAAGCGGGGAGTAGGATTGGCCGGCTGGCATGGGGGAACAGGCGATTCTTTCAGGAACAACACCGATTTTCAATATATGGTCGGCGGACAATGGGTGTCTCATCCGGGAAATATTATTTCCTACACGGTGAACATTACCGACAAAAAAGATACTGTTACCGGAGGATTAAAGGATTTTAAGATGAAATCCGAGCAATACTATATGCACGTCGATCCGAATATAAAAGTGTTGGCGACGACGACTTTCTCCGGGGAACATGACTTTTGGATTGAAGGCGCCGTGATGCCTGTAGTGTGGAAGAAACAGTACGGAAAAGGACGGGTCTTCTACTCTTCACTGGGACACGTTGCCGGCGATTTTGATGTGTCCGAGGCGCTCGAAATCATGAAACGCGGTATTAGATGGGCGGCGAAAAGCCTGGAAAAAGGGCCGGAAAAATAGCTTCCGCCGGTA
>JAISZV010000148.1 GCA_031284475.1 Proteiniphilum sp.
CCTGTAACGAGGTCTTATTCTTGAAACAGAACATGTATTTGTCGTCTTTTAAGGTATTTAGCGAGTAAACAAAAGTATATGGATATTTTCGCTCCAGTACGGTGAATATCTCTTTCAGGGTTACCGACCTGAATACGAGTTCTCCCCTTTGCCATGCTGTTACATCTTCTATATTCGGATGGCTTATTGTTTCTTTTTTAGTGTACTTGTTGTATGTAAGTTGTTCGCTTGGTTTTAATACCTGGGCTGTTGCCAGGTTGTTGAACCTGACTTCTACGCTTCCCTTGAGTAGCGTGGTTGAAAGGATTGAGTCGTTGGGATATACCTGCATATTGAACTCTGTTCCCAATGCCGTTACCTGAAAATCATTGGATTTTACGATAAAGGGTTGCTTCTCGTTTTTTGCCACTTTAAAGTTCGCTTCCCCTATTAAGTATACGCTCCTGCTTTCGCCGGTGAACTGTTCGGGATATAGCAAAGTGGCGTTGGAATTCATCTGTACCTGAGTTCCATCGGGCAAAGTAAGATGGGTTATTTCGGCGGTCGGCACATATAACTCAATGAGGTCGATGTTTGCCGGCGTGCTGTTGGAGACAATGTAGAATGTGGAAATGAGTGCAACCAATAAACAGGCTGCCGATATTTGCCAGAACCGGAGCGGCCTGATACCGGTTTTGCGCTGACAGCGCTCTATTTTTTTATAAACGTCTTTCAACGACTGTTGCGTTTCCGGTGAAACTTCTGCCGGTTTGTTTTCCGGCATGGCGTCCCACAAGCCGCGCAGCGCTTTCTCTTTTTCCAGGGAAAACTTATCTCCGGTAAGCCACCGGTAAAATTCATTTTGCGATGAAGTTGAAACATCGGATCTTACAAATAATTCGATAATCTTTTTAAAGTAGTCCTCCATCTTGTATCTTCGTCAAAAACGCCTCTGTTAATAATAGGTTCGGTAGTACTTAACTTACCGCTTACATAAATATACAATCGAGGATAGGGTACTACTTAAAATTTTATCAAAAAAAGTGCAATAAGGATGAGTTTCTTGAGCTCTTTTATGGTTAGGTAGATGTGGTGCTCAACGGTTCGAACCGATAAATTCATTTTTTCTGCGATTTCGTGATTGCTTAAATGCTCAAAACGGCTCATTTCGAACACTTGCCTGCGCTTATCGGGCATCTGTTCCAGCGATAATTTCAACAAGAGCTGTAACTCTTCGAGATATATCTCATCAAGGGGATCTTTAAATTCGGCTATTTCGTCCGGCGAATATAAATTCATCCGGGAGTTTATATATTCAGACTCTATATTTTTCCGTCTAATGCGGTTGAAAACATGGTTTTTAACCATAGTATACAGGTAATTCCTCACAAGATTTCCTTCCCATAAATCGGGCTGTTCCCATAGTTTTACAAAAATATCCTGCGCTACATCTTCGGCTTCCTGTTCCGATTTAAGAAGAATAGCAGCAAAGGCCTTGGCTTTCGGAAAATACTGAATAAAGATTTCTTCAAATTTTTTTCTATATAACTCTGTGCTCACGGAATACATTCATTACATTAGTTGCTTTAGCTCATTTAGCTTAACAAAAACAATCATCCGGTTTTTTATTATCTGAAATAAATAGCCCACAACTTTATCGTTTTACATAGGGTTTTCATCATCAAAAACGCCTTTTTCGGCAAAGATAATATTATTCAATCAAATATGTTTCTTTGTCTTTGAACTTTGTGGCATTTATCCATAGATGATGCGTCATACGTTCAACGGCAGGATCCGGATACTTTTACAAGTATTGAATATTATACAGTTATCGCTGATTACATCTTTTTGCCGTACCGGTTGAAATACGGAAAGGTTTTTTTACAGAAATTTCTCCTATAAATTGAACGGTAATTTTTGTCTGTCCGTGCGGTTTTAAAAAGAAAATCATGTACATTTGCGACAATATAGCAAAACGTTTGATATTTTGATAACTCCATTCGCACGCACCCTGATTTTATCCATGATAAGCGGCTTTTTGCTGACCGCATGTAGCGGAGAGAGAGCCGGTTCAAAAAACCTGTCCGGATCAGACCGCGTTCCGGTTGAAGAGAACGATGAACAAACGTCCGTCACACGATTAAAGAAGGAGCGGGAAACTGTTGACGAAACGGAGTACCGGCAAAGGCTTCTCTACAATGCCAACGGCGATACTACCGGGCTGTGGCCGGTACAGGGCCAGCCGTTACCGCTCAAGGGCGCTATTTTGCCTTACAAGCGCATAGTGGCATATTACGGGAATCTGTTCTCCAAAAATATGGGAATTTTGGGAGAATATCCGCCGCAAGAACTCTGGCAAAGGTTGAACGAAGAAGTGGAAGCCTGGGAGGAAGCCGACCCTGATACGCCTGTGCAGCCGGCCATCCATTACATAGCCGTCGTGGCGCAGGGTTCGCCGTGGAGCGACGGGAAATACCGTTACCGGATGCCCGAAGCGCAGATCGATTCTGCGTTGGCGATTGCCGAAATGGGCAACGCCATCCTGTTCCTCGATATTCAGGCGGCGTTGAGCACGGTGGAAGAAGAGGCGCCGCTATTAGAGAGATATTTAAAAATGCCGCACGTGCACCTGGGCATTGATCCGGAGTTTTCGATGAAAGACGGCACGCCGCCCGGAAAGAAAATCGGCGCGTATGATTCCGGAGACGTCAACTTCTGCACGGAATACCTTGCAAAATTAGTACGGGAATATGACCTTCCGCCAAAGATACTTGTCGTGCACCGCTTCACCCGGCGAATGGTGACGGGCTACCAGGACGTTGTTCTCCGTCCGGAAGTGCAGATTGTCATTGATATGGACGGCTGGGGAGGCCCACAGTTAAAATACGATACTTACAGGCAGTACGTCTACAAAGAACCTGTGCAGTTTACAGGCTTTAAACTTTTTTACAAGAACGATGTGAAACGTCCTCCGCACCGGATGCTTACTCCGCCGGAGATCATGAAGTTAACGCCTCATCCTGTTTATATACAGTATCAGTAAACGGACTTCGTTTTTATGATTTTATTTCGCATTTAATTTTAAAAAATTATGCTGACAACCAAGTTTCCTTTATTTATTTGCAAGTTAAAGATTGCGATGCTTTTCATTGCTGGTTTTGTTGTATTTTCCTGCAGTGAGGACGATTTTTTGGTGTTGTCCGTCAATGAACTCAATATCCCTGTCGAGGGGAAAGAAACCACGTTTACAATCCGTTCAAGCACAGACTGGAATGTTGCCGTTGCGGATTCATGGGCAAAAGTAGATAAGACCTCCGGTACCGGGGAAACGTCCGTGACCGTCAAGATAGACGGCAATTACTCGAACAAAGACAGGACGACCATTCTTTCGGTATCGTCCGGCGCATTGGTAGAAACAATATCCGTTACGCAAAGTACAATCTCCTTCTCCCTGGGCAGTTATGAAATCGGTTTCGATGCTTCGGGAACAGCGCAAAAACTGACTGTAACGGCAAACTCCGGCTGGACGCTCTCCATCCCCGGTAAAGCGGCGTGGTGTGAGGCCGATGTTCTGTCGGGTTACGGCGACGGCGTGATTACCCTTACCCCAACGCCTTATACGGAACGGGCAACCAGGGAAGGCAAGATCGTTTTCAGCAGTTTTAATGCAAGGGCCGAACTGGTTATCAGCCAGGAAATCACCAATGAATCTCCTGCAATCCCGGAATTGTTGACTCCGCAGGATGGCGCTCAGGGAGTAGATATTCCGGTATCTTTTTCCTGGACAGCTTCTGTAGACGCCGACGGCGACGAGGTACGCTACTTCTTATGCCTGTCGCCGGACGGACAAACCTGGAACGATACCATTACCGAAACAATGGCAACCGAAGTTTCCCATGCCTCCAAATACATCGACAAAGAGAACTCTTACTACTGGAAAGTTGTTGCCAGGGATCCGTTTGGCGGAGAAAGCGAAAGCCGTGTTTTCCGTTTTACTTCCGGAAAACCACAGCTATATACTGAGGGAGAGGTAGTCACTTACCAAACCTATTCCGCGCCGGATGCTACACGGGGAGTAAACCTTGTTGTTGTGGGCGATGGTTTTATTGAAGAAGATTATGTAAAGAACGGCACATTTGATGCGGCGGCGGAAAAAGCCATTGACGCCTTTTTTGAAGTGGAACCTTATCCTACTTACCGGGAATATTTTACGGTATACAAAGTGGTTGCCTATTCCGAAGAAAGAGGCGCTACCGTAAAACAGGATTTTTCCTATTCGTCCCAGAAGAAGCAAACCAAAAACACCGTATTCGGCAGTGTTTTGGAAGGCGGCGAAAGCACCGGAATAGATTGCGATGATGAAACGGTCTTTAAGTATGCTTTGAAGATTCCGGCGATTACGGGGAGCGAACTGCCAAATACAACCATTATCGTCGTTATCAATCTGGATGTATATGCCGGAACGGCGATTATGTATATGGACGGCAAATCCATTGTCTTATGTCCAATGGGAAGCGATACGTTTGAAGAGGTTGTGTCTCATGAGGCCGGGGGACACGGTTTCGGGCGGCTGCTGGACGAATATATTTATTATGGAAACCGGAGTTATCCTGATGCCAGCATCCAGGAACTCATCCAGTTTAGGAATGGGAATGTATGGAGTTTCGGGGCCAACCTGTCTATAACGAACGACCGGGAAATAGTCCACTGGAAACACTACTTTGAGAAAGAGGGCTACGAAATGGTCGGATTGTATGAAGGCGGCGGCTTATACGGCAATGAGGTGTGGCGGCCGGAAGTAAACAGTTGTATGAACGATAACGCACCCTATTTCAATGCACCTTCCCGCGAAGCCATTGTGCGGAGAATCATGGCGATTAATAATAAACCGTTTGATTATGACGCTTACTACAGCAGGGATAAAATCAAACCTGTTGTCCGGTCGGCGCAAAGTGCGGGCGGAAGAACAACCGGCAGGGTTCCTCTTGCTCCCCCTGTCCTGAAACGGTAAATTTCAGGGTTCAAACCCTGATTCGTTTAAAACGGGGGTGAAAATATAAGTGTCTCCGCATACTTTGCAAAAGTCATTATAAAACTTGCGTACAAATTTATTAAACCTATTCCGACGCCGTTTGTTTGATTTATATTAGTTTATTAACGTTTTCGTTAAGCTAAACGAGCGGAAGACAAACTCGTTTGTATTATACACCATAGAGAGAATTGAAAATAGAGGAGCGAAATTGTGTCGCCAATGACATTCTCTCCGCTATTCGTCTCCGGCCAATTCATACAAATGCATAAACTACCGGGATAGAATCCTGTACATAAAATCCATGTCTTTTTTTATTTTCCGGAAGATTGTATCTTCGTTCATGTTGGGCGTAAGGCTACCGGTTTCGGCTCCCCCTAAATCATACATGTTGTGCATGGTGAAATTTGCGGGTATTTTAAGCCTTTTTATTTCATTTAAATAGGCGTCGAAATCGACCATGCCCTCGCCTAAAGGCGTCACCTTGTCTTTCCATTTTCCTGTACCATCCTGCTCCCATATATAATCTTTAAGAGCGAGTACCTTTATCCACGGCGCTACCAGCCTTAAAGCATAAGGCCATGCGTAAGCGCCTTCCACAGAGGCATGCATGATATCGTACTGTATCCCGATAAACTCAGGATCAAAGTCCCTGATTATACGATGCAGATCCCAGACCGCCCCGCCTATAAACTTATAAGGGCCGGAATGGTTTTGGTAACAACCGTGTATGTTGTACTTCCTGTTCATCTTTTCCATCCTTTCTATCTTCCTCCTGCTTTCATCAAGTACACTGTTTATATCCCGGTTGTCGTCGTACCGGAAATATCCTGTACGGTAATATTTTATCCCCAGGGAAGATGCCGTACTGAGGATAATCCCGGCATTCCTGTCCGCATCCACAATATCTGTCGCTATCATTGTTATTTTCTTGCCCGCCCTTTCCATTGCTTTGGCCGCCTTGGGCAATTCCGTTTCCACATTTTCGGGTTGAATGTGGCCGTTGCTTCTTACCGTTAAATCAACTCCGTCAAAACCCAACTTAGTTACAACATCAGCCATACGGTCATAATCCAAAAACTGTATGCTTTTGGAAAACAGTGAAATATTGAAATCGGAATTTTTGTATACTTGTTGCGATTTCACTGTTATATGCGGACTTAGCGCAATCCCTACAGTTGCCGCCAATCCTGTTTTTATAAAACTTCTCCGTGGAATATCCATATAATTGTCCGTTTATTTATAAATATCTATCGAATACATTTTTCAAATAGATTGACGCCTCCCGAACCGGCATTTTTGATTGCTTGTAACTCTTCTTTCATCCTGACGGGGTTCGTAACTCCGTATTTCTATTTATTATTTTGAAGAAATTATTCCGACACATCGTATCCCAACTCACAGGATGACTTTGCAGAATTTTTTTAAAGAACCGATAACAATCAATTGAGTATAAAGAGAAAATACATATATTAAAACATGCAGATTAATTGTTTGACTGTATGAATGTTAAACAATAGATTCCCGTACCGTTATTGTATTAGAGTTTAGAAAAGATTTTATTATAAATATCTAACATAAAAATGTATCCCAAATTATATAAATCACTTTCAGCGGCTTTTCTGCTTTGTCCATGCATATAATCATTATAACCGTGTTGCAGTTTGAATAGGAAATCGGATGTGCCGACGTGCATCCTTTGTATTTTATCATCTGCGCTGTCTAACAAACCAAAGGCTTTCATTGTGGCGGCAGTTAAGATATTGTTAAACCATCCGTCGTATACGTAGCGAACAGAACTACGGCAACCTGATGCATCTGATGTTGAAAATTCAAAACACATACCCGGTTGTCCCTCATAAGGCGATTTTGAACCATCAAGAATAAAGGCTTTACCATCGCAATTTGAACTGGTAACCCTGTGTCCGAACATGCGAACAGATAAATCACGATACAGTAACGCAGGGTCGTAGTCTATCTCTCCGAATCCTGCCAACGATTTGTATTTAAAAGGGATTTTTACTCCCATCGTTTTACCTCCCTGCGCGTCTGTCCCTCCATGCTCCATCAGGTTTTTCCCCGCAGACCTCCAGCAGGATATTATGTTAGTGAATCCATAATCGGTAAATCGTGATATATATTCATCATAATCAAATTCGCCGAATATTTTATTAACGGCGTTTGCCCCACCAAAATATATCCAAGCAGCGATCATGATACCAATATAACCTTCCTGGTGATTCGGATTCCATTCTTTTCTCCACTCAAACGATTGGTAAAGGCATACATGTATATCGTTATGGAGGTTTTGACAATAATTTCCTGCTATAACCAACGCTTTCATCAGCCAGTCCAATTTTTCTTTTTCCGCATCGGTAAATTGATTCCATACGTTGGGGGTATATTTTGCCAGAGTGATCGACTGAGCCAGCGCATTATCAGCCCAGCCGGCTATCGTACCCCGGCAACAAGGCTCTTTTCCCCCTGAAACGACAAATCTCAAATGTTCGGCTATTTTTGCCGGCGCTTGGGGGTATTGATTTTTTTTATCATAAAAAGCGACCATTGCCAGATAGTTAAGCGATTTTCCCGTATGTAAAACGCCATATCGTGTATATTCGGTATTCACGTTAGAATCGTTTTCCCATTGGATCAGATCTTCTTCAAGCGCCTTTTTCAAGACCTCCGAATCCCAGGCAATATCTGTTTGTAACGCTTCATAATCGCTACCTATCAGATATAATATTCCTACCTGAAGCAAAACAGTTAATAGAAAAAGTTTCTTGTGCATTATTTTTATTTTTAATTGTTTATCTGTTCGTAATCTTCTTTTTCGGTTTTAGGGACGACGTTTTGCGCAAGTAAGCTAACGGTTACCGGCGGCAACATTTTTGACATTGTGCGTAAAAGTCTGATTTTTGGAGCGGTAAAACAACCTTTCCAAACCGATTATTCTATCGGTAGGGAACATGAAAAACAGAAGAAAAACAAAAAGCTCAATAAGATTTTTGTTGACGATCATATAATTACCTTCAGCCATTCCTTGTTCTACGCCAATAAACGGAGGGTATGCTACATAATAAAAGAATAGCAGGGCCATTCCTCCGATGCTTGCCGGCCGGCTTAGAAAGCCCAGGATTAAACTGAGGCCCACTAACGCCAGCCCCCATTGGTTCAACTGATCCGCAATTTCCAATAATAACGGAGAAGAGGCTATGTTTTTAAACAGAGCGGCAAAAGTGCCTTGTGCATTGTTTAGGAACGGAGCGGCCGTCCAGCCCGGATCAAAGACCTTGATCATCCCTTCGTAAAGCAGATGCCAGCCTGTAAGGATTCTTAGTATTACTATGGAAAGAACCTGTCCGTTTGAATATAGCTTCTGTTTCATATTTTATCGTATATTTTTTCTCAATCCCTACTTGATTGTTTCTCTCACCGGGTCCCATTCCACAACCCTTTTCTCAAGATAGGCCAGATTAGACATATAAAATGTTACCGTTTCCTCAAATCCCTTATCCACACAACAACTGGGTTTTGTGCCGTTACGGATACATTGAAGCCATTCTTTTATATGCAGGTAGGTAGTATCGATACGTTCTCCATTGTGGTAAGTATACCCGAATCCTCTTTCATGGTAATATTTGGACGTTGCCGATGTGGTAGCATCAACGATATTACTTCTCGGATGGTAATGGAAAAGAGGTTCATCCTCTGCCGGGTTATATTTTTTATATTTCTCCGATTGCCTGTCGGGATAGACAACTACTCCCACATTCACTTCCATTGAGGCGTCCGATCCGAGGAAAGTCTTATCGCGTAATTTGCTGTTGCGCAGCGTACAATCATAGGTGAGAGACAAGCCTTTTGAGGCGTATTCAAAAACGGCGTTAAATAGATCGGGGATATCGCGCCGGTCTTTAAAATAATAAAGGCTTCCCACGGCTGTTACTCGTTCGGGAATACCCAAATCCAACACCTGGTTTACGCAGTCATACTCATGTGTAAACTGGTTACCGGCGGGTCCTGTTCCATATTCAAACCATTTTTGCCAGTTAAAATATCTGTCGGGATCAAACTCGCGCCATTCGCTATTACCGAGAAATTCTTTCCAGTTGACGTTCGATTCGTTGGCTCTACCGGGTATATCCCTGATCCATGCGCCATGATCGTTGTTACGGTTCGTAAATGTTTCAACCATCGATATATTTCCGAGTATATTTTTATCAACGATCTCTTTTGCTTTTATGTAGCTGGCTTGCTGTCTGTTCTGGTGCCCTACCTGAAGAACGATTCCTGTTTCTTTTACAATCTTCCTGAGCATTTTTGCTTCTTCGGCCGTCCGGCACATCGGCTTTTCGAGATAGACGTGTTTCCCGGCAAGAGCTGCATCAGCGGCTATTTGAGCATGCCAATGGTCGGGAGTAAGGATAACAATAGCGTCCAAATTATTATCTTCCAGCATTTCCCGGTAAGTCGGATAAATTTCAGGCGTTTTCTGCTGAGGGGCATTTCCCGCCCGGCATTTTGTGGCAGCGGTAGCTTGGGCCATTTCCGCCCTCAAAGAGAATGTATCGCAGACGCCGGTAATTTCTATATGAAGGTTGTCTTGGGCAAAGAAACTCTGAAGTACAGGATTGGGTTTACCCCCGGTCATATTGTTTTCTGCCCATTCATTATCCGCATACCCCATACCTCTTAGTATTTCCGTTCCCCGCATGCCGTAGCCGACAATTCCAACACGGAGCCTTTCCCCTGTTACCGCCATATTGACTACCGGGTTAAAGGTTGTTTCGGATATTCCGAAAACGGATTGTCTATCTCTGTGTTGGGTGAAATCACTTTTATGTTTTACATAGAAGCGGTTTGCAAAATAACCCAATACGGGGAGTGTTATCAGCCCTTTCAGCATATCCCTTCTTGACAGGCCATTAGGGTTCCTTTCTTCTTCCACTGATTGATTTTATTGATTGTTCAAAATAACGATTATTGGCTTTAGTTACCACTTATCCGTCCTAACCGGACTATCGCATATCTCTATTTAATATTTTTACCTTCCTCTTGTATTCTCCTTAAAAATTCCGAAGGAGTGAGAAAACGCACGCCTTCCGATTCGAGAAATTCAATTATTTGTATAAAATTATTCCATCGCGTTTCATCCCAACTCATAGGATGGCCTTGCAGATAAAAATAATCGAGTTCATCCCGTTTACTGAGGTAGGCTGTTTTGAATGCTTCAAAATCGGGATTATGGGTAGGATATTCAAGGTCTATTTTTCGTGGTATTACCACTCCCTTAAAATAAACGGGGTTTTGCGGAACGCCAAAAGTAACCTGTATCCGGGGCATTTGAGAAAGCGCCCGGTCGGTAGCTTCATTTGTGCCGCTCCAATGAGGCCCCCATGCTGTCAGATTGAGTTTGAGTTTTGCTTTAGCGAGGCTGTCGGTCCTTTGTAATGCTTGTAGTTGTTCTTCATAACTGCGTTCAAACTCTCCAACGGAATCATTTTGTGTTCGCTGCCAAAATCCGTGATTCCAAAATTCAATCATCCCCCGGCCGGCCCTGTCGGTAATCCATTTGAAATAACCGGGATTATCTTCCTCAAGCGAAAAACCAATAATTCCAAAAGAGGCTTTGATATTTTTTTCTTCCAGATAATCAGACACGCGCTGCCATCGTTCTGAAATAAACCGACCGTCCGTTCCGGCCACAACATCGTCTAATTTTAAAATGACGATCTTTTCCGGCTGATTGCTACAAGCAGCCAAAGAGATGAAAAGTATAAAGGGAATAAAAAGCCTGTTCATTGTGTTCTGTTTTTAGGTCCAGTATCCATCACAATAGTTTGTGTTCATCCACGGTAAATCCCGGCTTTGGAAAAAAGGAGCCAGCGTGGCGGTTATTCTTTGTTTTTCCTGTTCTTCCATCGGCGCAAATTCTTTCAATATCTTCAAATTCGATTGTAATACTTTTAAACTGTCTATCCCTACGGTTATGCCGTGCGCTCCTTCCAGAGAAAGAGCATATCGTATCAGCTCTTCCGCATTTACTCCTTCAACAGTATCCAGGGGACGTATTACTTTCATCAACATAATCCCCATATTTTTTTCCAGCGCTTTCGGAATAACTTGTTCCCGCCGGGGAGTGGTATTATTTAATCCGCCGGGCCAATGATTCATGGCAAACAACATGCAATCAAAGTCGCCTTTATCGATGATTTCCGTGAGGGCGGAAGGTTCGGCATGGCCCGAAAATCCTATGAAACGGGTAACTTTTTCTTCTTTCATACGATGTAAAATATCTATTAATCCGCCCTTTTGAAGAATCTTTTGATTGTCTTCATGAGAGTGTACATCATGTATTTTCAATATATCCAGGTGGTCAGTCTGTAATCTCCTAAGGCTGAGTTCAATGCTTCTCATTGCTTCATTAGGATCACGGGCGGTAACCTTAGTGGATAAAAAAATTTGATTCCTATGATTTTTTACCCCTTGTCCTACCCGTTCTTCACTGATGATTTTTCCGTCGGCGCTGGCATAAATACTTGCCGTATCCCAGTAATAAAGCCCTCCCGCCAAGGCTTGCTCCAACAGTTCCAGAGATTCTTCTTCGCTTTT
>JAISZV010000172.1 GCA_031284475.1 Proteiniphilum sp.
GTTCAAGGGAGAGGATTGTTATATCCCTTCCGATCAGAAATTCAGGCTTAATTGCTTTGGTATCATTGACAGGAACTCCAATTATGATAGGTTTACCACAACAGGAGCCATCAACTCCAAGAGAATCATCGAGTTTCTTGACCACTTCTCGTTTCGCATCAAGAAGAAAACCGTTGTAGTGCTTGATAACGCGAAGATTCATCGAGCCGGGAAAGTTATGTGCCATCGCGAGCTTTGGGAGAAAAGAGGACTTTTCATCTTCTTTCTTCCCCCATACTCTCCACATCTCAACCTTGCCAAAACGCTTTGGAGAATACTCAAGGGCAAGTGGATAAAGCCACAAGATTACGTTAGCAAAGACAATCTGTTCTACGCTGCAAACAGTGCCTTGGCAAATGTGGGAAAAGTATTGTTTGTCAACTTTAAAAATCATGCAACTTAATTATGGGGACTTACTTAATCACAAAAAACCGGTATGATACCTCGCAAATTTACAAATAAATCCGAAAGAACAATCTATTTATCGCGTTTTTTTTCGTCCCGCGCAATCCGGCTTGTGATTCCGGCGTTTCGGTTAATTACACAAAAGTTTCTGCTTTTAATTTTGAGGTTTCTGCTTCTAAAAATGAAGAACTTGCTTCTAAAAATGAAAAACCTGTTTCTTATCCACGCATACCGGCTATTTAAACTGACACATTGACTGGTTTCGCAAGCATTTCGGCAAGTTATGCAGGCATTTCGATTATTTGCACCGGAATTCCGGCATATTGCGCCGGCACATCGGCTTCTTACCTACGCGTTTCGGTATGTTACGCCGACGCATCGGCAAGTTGCGCGCGCATCTGTTTCCGTCACGAAAACAAACCGGGAAACAAACAGGCGGGGGATTCTACTGAGGGTTTTACAGGAGATATACTCCGGCGGATATAGGTAGCAGATAAGAACAATTCGGGGCGGTTAGTTGTTGTATAGGCAATCTGCCGTTTATAACGAAAGTCAATACGTACAAGGAATGAGCAACAAATCATCTAACAGGAAAAAGGTCCTGATCAAGACAAAGGTATTTGTCCCGTTGATCTTTATCATTGCCGTACTTTTTATCACTTATTTCTTTCCCCGCCAGGGAAGTTTCAAGTATAATTTCAATGAAGGCAGGCCGTGGCAATACGGGCTTCTCACAGCTCCGTTCGATTTTCCTATTTACAAACCGGCCGGACAACTAAAAGCGGAACAAGATAGCATCCTCGAATTTTATGAACCCTATTTTACGGTGGATGAGGATATCCAAAGGAATGCCCTGGCCGATTTTGATGCGGACGTAAACCTGAAAACCCGTCTCTCCGAACTTTCACCGAAGTACAAGCTCTATATCCGGAACAAACTAAACGAGGTTTACGGCAACGGCATTATGCGCTCGGAAGATTATGACCGGATCTACAAATCCCGCACCCGGGCATTGCGGATTAAAAAGGGAAACGTGGCCGAATCAAAAAAAGCGGAATCGTTCTTCACCATTCGTTCGGCTTACGAGAAAGTGGTGAACGACGTTCCTTCCGGCATCGATTCCAATACGCTCAAAGCGGCCGACGTTAACGAATATATCCGTGAAAACATATTGTTTGACGCTATCATATCCGAAAAAGCGCAAAATGAATTTATTCAGCAGGTTGAGATCAGCCACGGTATGGTGCAAAGGGGGCAACGCATTATAGACCAGGGGGAAATTGTTTATCCGCAGACATATAACATACTTTCGTCCCTGAAACAGGTAACGGAAGAGCGAAGCGGCGGCACAACGAGGAACAACTGGATGCTGTTGGGGCAGTTTCTTCTTATCCTGTTTATGTTCGCCGCGTTTTACACTTACCTCCTCTATTTCCGCCCAACGGAATACCGCAACCGCAAGCATGTGTTTTTTATGGTGTTGCTGACGGCTTTCTTTGTACTGCTGACGGCTTTCACCGTCAAGCTCGAACTTTTCAGCATCTATATCATCCCTTACGCTATCGTCACCATTCTTATCCGCACCTTTATAGATTCGCGCACCGCGCTATTTGCCAGCCTCGTTACCATTATTACGAGTTCGCTCATGGCGCCGTTTCCTTTTGAATTTATCGTTATCCAGATTTCGGTAGCTATGGTTTCCATCTTTATGCTGAAAGAGTTGTCGGAACGCTCGCAGCTAATCAAGAGCTCTTTCTTTATCCTGCTCACCTATATTGTAGTTTACATTGGGCTGGAATTATACCAGGAAGGAAACGTGAAGGAGATCAACTGGGTGGTACTGGTCTATTTTCTTATCAATTTTATTTTTATCATGTTCTCCTATTCGCTGGTTTACCTGGCGGAAAAATCGTTCGGGTTTATCTCCGGCGTTTCTCTGGTAGAACTCTCCAATATAAGCAAACCGTTACTGAAAGAGCTTTCCGAGAAAGCGCCGGGCACCTTTCAACATTCGTTGCAGGTCTCTAACCTGGCAATGGCGGCGGCGGCAAAACTGGGGGCGAATGCCTCATTGATCAGGACGGGAGCGCTATACCACGACGTAGGGAAAATGGTAAATCCGGCATTCTTTACGGAAAATCAAACGCCGGGTATGAATCCTCATGCCGGGCTTCCTTTTGAAGAGAGCGCGCGCATTATCATCAATCATGTGAAAGACGGGCTGAAGATTGCCCAGAAACACAATGTACCCCGGCAGATAGTCGATTTTATAGAAACCCATCACGGGACAAGCATGCCCAAATATTTTTATATCTCCTGGAAGAATGCCAATCCCGGTAAAGAGGCTAATGAGGCCGATTTCCGTTATCCCGGCCCCAATCCGTTCTCAATGGAGACCGCCATTATGATGATGGCCGATGCGGTGGAGGCTTCGTCGCGCAGCCTGCCCGAATGCACGGAAGCGTCTCTCCGCAATATGGTAGACAAAATTATAGACGGGCAACTGTCCGAAGGTTATTTTAGATCGGCGCCCATCACCTTTAAGGATATACAAACGGTGAAAGATGTTTTTGTGGAGAAATTAGTCATAATGTATCATTCGCGGATTGCCTACCCCGAACTGAGGCTGCCGGAATAATTAAGGTATAAGTCGCCGTCGATAACTCCACTCCCATATTATTCCTGAACTCCACTCCGTTTATATTATTCCTGAGAACGGGGTTTTATCCGGAATCTCCCAAAGGGTTTATTCCCACTCAATGGTTGCTGGGGGTTTCGATGAAATATCGTACACAACGCGATTAACGCCTTTTACTTTGTTGATGATCTCGTTCGATACTTTCGCCAGAAATTCATAAGGCAAATGCGCCCAGTCTGCAGTCATAGCGTCTGTAGATGTAACGCCGCGCAACGCAATCGTATTCTCATAGGTGCGTTCATCGCCCATTACCCCTACCGACTGCACCGGCAACAAAATAGCCCCCGCCTGCCACACTTTATCATACAATCCGGCCGCGCGGAGATTCGTAATAAATATATCATCGGCCTCCTGTGCAATACGCACCTTTTCGGGGGTAATATCGCCCAGTATGCGGATGCCCAAGCCCGGGCCGGGAAAGGGGTGGCGATGGATGAGATGAGGTTGCATACCCAATTCCAACCCTATTTTGCGCACCTCGTCTTTGAAGAGCAACTTCAACGGCTCGCACAATTTCAGGTGCATCTTCTCAGGCAATCCGCCCACGTTATGGTGGCTCTTAATGGTAACTCCGGTGATAGAGAACGACTCGATGACGTCGGGATAGATGGTTCCCTGCGCCAGCCACTTAACGTTGCTCAGTTTATGGGCTTCCCTATCGAAAACATCAATAAATCCCTTCCCTATGATCTTACGTTTACGCTCAGGATCGACCACTCCGGCCAACTCTTTATAGAAATAGGCTTTTGCATCTACGCCAATTACGTTCAGCCCCAGGTGTTCGTAATTCTCCAATACGGTTTCAAACTCATTTTTACGCAACAGGCCGTGATCCACAAAGATGCATGTAAGGTTTTTTCCTATGGCCTTGTTGAGCAATACCGCCGTAACCGACGAGTCCACGCCCCCCGAAAGGGCCAGGATCACCTTATCGTCGCCCAACTGTTCTTTCAGTTCCCGGACGGTAGTTTCGATGAATGAGGCAGGAGTCCAGTTTTTCTTCACGCCGCAAACAGCGAGAAAATTATCCAGTATCCCCGTTCCCTGTTCGGTATGAAACACTTCGGGATGGAACTGCACTCCCCAGGTTTTTTCATCTTCTATCCTATAAGCGGCCAAAGCTACATCGACGGTTGAAGCAATCACCCTGAAACCGTCCGGTATCCGGGTGCTCGTATCGCCGTGAGACATCCACACCTGGCTCTCCCGGCGTATGAATCCCAGCAAAGGGTCGTCGCCGTCCACAACATGCAGGCGCGCCCGCCCATACTCGCGGGTATCGCTTTTCTCCACGGCTCCTCCCGCCGATTGCGCCATCAACTGTGCGCCGTAGCAGATACCCAACACGGGATAGCGGCCGCGTATTTCGCTTAAATCGGCCTTGAAAGCCTCTGCGTCGTTTACCGAGAAAGGGCTTCCGGAAAGGATTACGCCCTTCACCGATTCATCTCCGAAAGGGAATTTATTATATGGCGCTATTTCGCAGTAGGCGTTCAATTCTCTCACGCGGCGGCCGATCAACTGCGTGGTTTGCGAACCGAAATCGAGGATGATTATTTTTTCGTGCATACCGTATATCCGTGGGTTGGGACGCCGGCAAACGGCGCCGATTCAAAAAAAAAGAAGTTTTTAAGAACGCAAAGATACGAATATTGAAATTATTGCTGAAATTATTTTCTTCCGCCAATTGTTTTTATATAAAAAAAGTATATCTTTACGGCCGGTAATTTTATATATTACACCTAAACTTTTAATTTATTGAAAAAAATGAAAACGAAAAGTATTCTTTTTGCGATTGCAATTATCGCAACGGTTATTTCGGCGAATGCCCAGGAAGCGGGCAAATTCAGAGGCGGATTGGATTTCGGTTACACAATTCCCAAAGGAGGAGGAGGTATCATGGCTGCATTGGAGTTTAAGTACAACCTGAAAGACAACATGAACGTAGGCCTTCGTTTTGAAGACGCATTTATGGCGAAAGAACTCGGCGAAACCGCAGCCAAAATTTCCGGTAATACGGCTTACCTTGGCACATTTGACTATTATCTCAATTCGGGAACTTCCAATTTCGCCCCGTTTGTAGGAGCCGGCGCCGGGTATTATCAGCAGGCCAATCTTGCGGTCACTGAAAATCAATCCGGAGTTGCCGTTGACGGGAAATTCGGAGGTTTATTGAGAACCGGTTTCGAGTACAAGAGATTCCGGTTGGCCGCCACTTACAATTTGGTGCCTGCCTCTAAAATTGACGGTACCACCCTTAAAGTGGCTAACAGTTATTTTTCAATCAGTGCAGGTTTCTATCTTTTCGGCGGAAAATGGAAGAAATAGAAATAGGATAAATTTGATTGAAAATTAAGCGGGAGTATGAATTATAGCGCCGTATAACTAAAACTTAAACAAAGATTAGTACGGGCATTTGAGATACTACAACGCGTGAAGATAAACCCATGCAAATTGTAAATTATTTATTTGCATGGGTTTGTGTATTTTAGCGGGGCAAACACAGATGTTTGTTTTTAACTTAACCGGTAAATCCGTCAATATCAGGCTCCCGGTTCCAAACAACCTAAATTATCTCTCTAAATTGAGCATAAAATGAAACAAATTATTACCTTTGGAGATTAGTTGATAAGGCTGTATGAAACGGGCAGGATAAATCATCCTGCAAATGTATTATTCATATACCGAAAAATTAAAGGAAGCAGATAATCGTATGAAACGAGACCGCTTTTTATCCATTTGTCTTTTAATGTTTTTTTGCCTTTGTGTATCGGGGCAAACGCTTGACGACGCCAGAACCCGGTATCTGGAAGGCCGTTATGCCGAAGCGTTACCCGTTTTTCAGGCAGAATACCTCAATAATCCCGATAACCCATCCGTCAATCAATGGTTGGGCGTAAGCCTCTACGAAACCGGAAGAATAATCGAAGCGCAAAAATATCTCGAATTTGCTTCAGAGCGCAAAATTCCCGAAGCCTATATCTATCTGGGCGAACTCTACACAATGCTGTACCGCTTTGAAGACGCCGAAAAAGAGTT
>JAISZV010000240.1 GCA_031284475.1 Proteiniphilum sp.
AGCCTCCGGTAGAGAGTCATATCTCAGCCGGGGGCTTTTTTTTTATGCCGTAAAACATTGGTTTCAAATATAACGGAAAATCAACTTAAGTTTGCTGAGAATGATTTATATTTACAGCGGACTTTGTTGCAACGGTAGTCAATTTTAGTTGAAAGACCTCCTTTGATGGGGTAATGATGAAAACCTGCGAAATAATAAGTCCCGGAACGAACACCGCACAATGCAGGAGATTTTCGGGAGTTCCCGAATGAATGCCGCACAATGCAGGAGACATTCAAGCATTAGTTGAACGAATGCCGCACAGTGCGGGAGACATTCAAGCATCAGTTGAATGAGCGCCGCACAATGCAGGAAATATTCAAGCTAAAGAATAAAACAAATGAGTACAGATATTAAGAAGTTCTATTTGGAGAATACTCAAGGGCAAAGGGTAAGTGGATAAAGCCATAAGATTACGTTATCAGCAAAGACAATCTGTTCTACGCTGCAAACAGAGCCTTGGCCAATGAGGAAAAAGTATTGTATGTGAACTTTAAAAATCATCCGGCTTAATTATGGGGACGTGCTTAAATAATTTATATCGACATGAAAGTAAAATTCTTTTATTTATTCCGTATCATTGCTTTTTTTCAGCAATACGGAGGCACAGGAAACAGATTCTTTATGGGTTGATTTTAAGAAAAAATTAGAAAGACAAGTAGCAATCGAAAGGGAAAGATATTATTTCGATGACAGCGATTTTGCTTTTCATCTAAGTAAATCCATTATCAATACGTCTATCGAAAAACATGTTGTAATGTTTTTGTCTGAAACATACAAGGCCGACACTCTACAAAATGTGCGGGATTTAATAACAAGAACGATGGAGGAAATAGCATTTAGGAGTAATGATGATATTTCCCGTAAAATAGCCATTCATTACATACCGGATACTTCTTATGCGCCTGATATGCGCGGTTTCCGGTTGAAAGATTTTGACGATTTCATAAAACAAAAAATTATTTTTTTAAACCTTACTGAAAAAATACGTCAAAGAGTAATATTTTGGAAAAATAAACGATGAGCATATCAATACGGTCGTTGAATAAGGTTTACCCGAATGGTAAACATGCATTGAAAAATATCAATATGGAGATTCCGACGGGTATGTTTGGGCTGTTGGGCCCTAACGGAGCCGGAAAATCTACGCTTATGCGAATCCTCGTAGCCCTTATGGAGCCGTCGTCCGGAGAAGTCGATGTTTTTGGATATAACCTGCTGAAGGAGCGGAAAGAAGTGCGTGGTATCCTCGGCTATTTACCCCAGGATTTCCGCTTTTTCGCCAAATATAAAACGTATGAGTTTTTAGACTATGCCGCACGCTTGTCGGGCATGAACAACGGAAAGAAACGCCGTCAGGCGGTTGATGAAATGCTGGAAAGCGTTGGCTTGTTTGATGTGCGGGAACGGTATGCCGGTAGATTGTCGGGCGGAATGAAACGCCGTTTGGGCATTGCGCAGGCGTTGATCCACAATCCGAAATTGATTATAGTGGATGAACCCACAACAGGATTAGATCCGGAGGAGCGGATTCGTTTTCGTAACCTGCTTGCAAAAATCAGCGAACAAGATGTAACGATCATTTTGTCGACGCATATTGTAGGCGATATATCAAGTACCTGTAACTGCATGGCCTTGATGAACAAAGGAGAAATCGCTTTTTTCGGTTCGCCGGAAGATATGCGGAAGGCGGCGGAGGGGAAAGTGTGGCGTATGCAAATCAGCGGCGATGACTTACCCTTAATAGATAAAAAGTATCCTGTGATTACTACAATACCGTCGGGCACAGGATGGGAAGTGCAGGTTGTTGCCGACAAAATAGAGGGTTACGAGGCGGAACCTTATCCGCCGAATCTCGAACATGCATACGTTTATTATATGGAGAAAAAGTTGAATAGATGGATTGATGGTTAGTAAAGTTGAAGCTAAATGAGGTGCGAAGAAAAGAATTGAAACAAGGTCTGATTGAGTTAAACAGGAATAATTTTTTTTTGAATTAAGATATACGGCATGTCCAAATTGCATAATATACAGTCTGTTGCCAAATACGAGAGTAAGCTTCTGATGCGAAGCTGGTTTTACCGCATCTTTCTCGTGCTGGCGGTTTTGTTTTTGTGCATATTTAATTTTGCAGCATTGGTTGCCGAAGGGGGCGGATTTTGGATAATGAAGGCGTTGCCGGCCAATATCCCCTACATTAACCTGATGGTTTTGAATACCGGACAGGCTATTATAGCTGTATTTCTGTCATCCGAATTTTTGAAATCGGACAAAAAACTTGATACTTCGGAGGTTTTCTATGTGCATCCCCTCAGCAATGCGGAATACGTGATCGGTAAGATTTGGGGGAATATGGGGGTTTTTATCCGGTTAGACCTCTTTATCATTGTGTTGGTGGTTGCTTTCAATCTTATTTCCGGCGTATCCATTGACTGGATGGCTTATCTCGTTTATTTTTTGCTGATTTGCATCCCTACCTTAATTTATATTTTCGGCTTGTCCGTCGGACTTATGCTTGTCCTTAAAAGCCAAGCCATTACTTTTGTCCTTTTATTAGGATACATTGCACTTACCCTGTTTTATATTGGGGATAAGTTTTATTACCTGTTTGATTATATGGTGTATAATCTGCCGTTGGTAAAATCTACAATTGTCGGATTTTCAAACTGGTCGGCATTGATTAATCACCGCATGATTTACCTTTTACTCGGATTAGGATTTATTTGTTTGTCCATCTTCTTGTTCAGGCGGCTTCCCAATACAAAACAGGGAAGCTATCGCTGGCTTTTCTTGTCGTTGGCCTTTGTTTCCGCAGGGATATGGGCTTCATACAATCATGTTGCCACCATCATGAAAGCGGCAAAAATGCGTCAAATCTATACCGAAGTGAACAATCAATATGTGAATATGCCGAAAATGGTGATCGACCATTACGATATAAGCCTGGATCAGCGCCCCCAAACTATCTCATCGGAAGTGGAGATGCGCGGTGTAGCATTGGAAGGAGCTGCTATATTTACGTTTTGCCTAAATCCCGGATTGAAGGTGAGCGAAGTAACGGAAAATAATAAAACATTGTCATTTACGCGGGATCATCAAATTCTGTTGATTGATTTTGGACGTGAAATAGAGTCAGGAGATTCGGTTCGCTTTACCCTGAAATATGCCGGATCTATCGATGAAGGCTTTTGTTATTTGGACATTCCTGCCGAGATATTACAGGAGGAATATGCACAAGAAATGTTCAGGATAGATAAAAAATACAGTTTTCAAGATAAAAATTATTTGCTTTTCACGCCTGAAACTTATTGGTATCCACGCCCGGGCACATCGTATAGCAGTGAAAATCCGGACTGGCAACAGGCTTATTTCAGCCATTTCCGTTTGAAAGTGAAGACGATAAATAATTTGAAAGCGTTGTCGCAGGGAACCATGAAATGGCCGGTTGTGAAAAGAATCGCAGTGGATCCCGGCGAAGCAGAGGAAGGTAATAGCAAATTAACTGCTTCGGCAAAAAAAGATCGTGCAGATAGAGCTTCCGGAAAAGATTCAACCGGCGTCTCCGCTTGGAATTCGGAACGAGTACCGGCCGGAAATCGTGAACGCAGAGCAGGCAGAGGTGGAGATACAGGAAGCGACCGAAGCCGGGAAAGGGACGCCGGAAATGCTTCGGGTGACGGAGTTGCCCAAAATCGAGAACAAAGAGCAAATAGAAATACGGAAGAAGGTGGCGGTACGCGTCAGGAAAGGTTTACGGATAGAGGCGCCGAAGGGAGTGCCCCCCGTGGGGAAAGAGCGCCGGGAAGAGGAGAAGGAGGAGGCTTCAGCCGAAGGGGCGAAGGAGATGCAAGGAGCCAGGAAGAGCGTGCGAATAGACGGCCTGCAAGGCGGACCGAAAGAACCCCGGAAGGTGATTCGACCGGCGGCGTGAGGCCGGAAGGATCAAGACGAGAGCGGCCTTCCGGAGAAGATTGGGCAAGACGGGGCGGCGATACCCTGAGACAACGTGTGAGTAGAGACAGTAGCCGTATTCACGTTGCTGTGCCGCAAAATTCGGCCGCGGACAAAGATAAGGCGTTAGCGAAAAATAGCCCGAAAGTAATCACGGAAGTTTCCTACGACAGTATTTTTATTTATGAAACTGATTTTCTGACCCCATCCATCTCGCTTATCATCGGGGATTATGAACAGAAAAGTATCGATGTGGATGGGACA
>JAISZV010000226.1 GCA_031284475.1 Proteiniphilum sp.
CCCTAAAATTAATTACTTTTGTATTGCTTATGTACAGTCAATTAACTTCGGAGCAAAGGTACACAATTTGTGTGCTGCTCCAGCAGGGTCAGCATAAAAAAGATATAGCAAGGGCTATAGGAGTACATGTATCTACCGTCTATCGGGAACTACAGCGCAATAAGGGAAAACGTGGCGGGTATGGCTGGCGGCAGGCTCGGGAGATGGCAGAGGAAAGAAAAGAACGCCTCCCGGGGAACCGCAAAATTAAGGACTCGCTCCGCAATGAAGCTCTCAAACTGCTTAAGGAAGAGCAGTGGTCTCCCGCACAGATATCGGGATATCTGAAACAGAAGGGATTTAAAATCTCACATGAGACCATATATGCCCTCATCCGTTCCGATAAACAAAATGGCGGCTCACTTTACACCCATTGCAGGCATCGGTTGAAGCACGGGAAGAGACCTGTGGGCAAATGCACCGGCATCCCGAATCGGGTTAGTATTCATGAACGCCCCAAAGAAGCCGGCGGAAACAGATTCGGGGATATTGAAATGGATACTGTAGTCGGCAAAGACGGAGCAGGTGCTATTTTAACCATGACGGAAAGATCGACAAATTTCATCTGGATACAAAAACTCGAACACGGTAAAAATGCCGCAGGGCTTGCCAAAGAGGTAATCAGGTTATTATTCCCGTACAGGAAAATATTGAAGTCGATCACAACAGATAACGGGTCTGAATTCGCAGCACACGAGATGATAGCGGAAGCACTTGACCTGACAGTCTACTTTGCCGATCCGTACGCTTCATGGCAAAAAGGTTCAATTGAAAATGCCAACAAACTGATAAGGCAGTATATTCCTAAAGGTTCTTCATTCAAGGATATGGACGACGACCGAATTAGGGATATTCAACATAAAATAAACCGGAGACCGAGAGAAAAACTCGACTTCGTTTCGCCGAAAGAAAGATTCTTCAAATATCTTTAGTATTTTCGCACTTGCTATTTGAATCTGCCTTGCCCTGTTCGGGAATTGATAATAGGTGATAAACCGATTTATTTTCGTATCTTTGCGCCCGTTAGCAATTAAGTTCATTATCAACTTATTTGTTAAAGTTATCAATCAGATACAAGAATGTGTGATACGGCTTATCGTAACGCATCTTGTTTAACAATAAAACATGACATTTAAAGAATTATCTATCATAGAGCCGGTATTGAGGGCTCTGAACGAAAAAGGACATACAACTCCCACTCCAATACAACAACAGGCTATTGCCCCGGCGCTCGATAACCGTGATATTTTAGGATTAGCGCAAACCGGAACAGGAAAAACCGCCGCTTTTGTACTCCCCATCATACAACAATTGCATTTGGATAAATCTTACGGCAGGAAAAGAGAGATCAAAGCGTTAATTTTAACGCCTACGCGGGAACTGGCTATACAGATCAACGAATGTTTGAGCGATTATATTCGCTATACGGATCTCCGTCACTGTGTAATTTATGGCGGAGTAAAGCAGAATGCACAGGTAAATACATTGAAACAGGGAGTAGATATATTGGTGGCTACTCCGGGGCGTTTGCTCGATTTAATGAACCAGAAGATCGTCAGTCTTCATGCCATCCGTCATTTTGTACTGGATGAAGCCGACCGGATGTTGGATATGGGATTTATCCACGACATCAAACGGCTGTTACCCCACCTTCCCAGGGTGAGGCAAACCCTCTTCTTTTCAGCTACCATGCCGTCATCTATCGCCGACCTTTCGCGTTCTATCCTGCATAAGCCGGTTAGGGTAGAGGTAGCGCCGGTATCGTCGGTGGTGGACGCCATAGAGCAATATATCTATTTTGTAGAAAAACCGGAGAAGAAAAACCTGTTGATCAGCTTGCTGAAAAAAGATAAGAAGAAGTCGGTATTGATATTTTCCCGCACCAAACACGGAGCGGATAAAATTGCACGGCTACTCAGCAAGTCCGGAATAAACAGCGCCGCCATTCATGGGAATAAATCGCAGAATGCCAGACAAAAGGCGCTCTCCGATTTCAAGTCGCACAAAATACAAACCCTTATAGCGACGGATATTGCCGCCAGGGGAATCGATATTAATAATCTGGAGTTGGTCATCAATTACGACCTTCCTGATGTGGCCGAGACCTATGTGCATCGCATCGGCCGTACGGGTAGGGCGGGGAATAGCGGTATGGCCTTGACATTCTGCGCCGATGAAGAGAGGGATATGTTAAAAGACATCCAGAAATTGACGGGAAAAACCCTTGTCGTAGCAAGCTGAACAACAATCCGGTTTTTCAGTTTCAAATACCAATTATTTCCACTTTACTTTTCCCGCTCTGTTGCTTGCTCACCCTGATCTGCACCGGTATCCGCTCCGTCATTTCCTGCACATGGGATATTACGCCTACTTTACGCCCCTGGTTGTGCAGGCGGTCGAGCGCGTCCATGGCAATGTTGAGCGTTGCCGGGTCTAACGAGCCGAATCCTTCATCAATGAACAGGGATTCGACTTTCATACGGCTGGAGGACAACGAAGCCAGCCCTAACGCCAGCGCCAGTGAGACGAGAAAAGACTCGCCGCCGGAAAGGGAATAGACGGTGCGTGCTTCATCCCCCATATCCTGGTCAATAACCTGCAATCCCAATGAATCGGGGATGCGTTGCAGGATGTATCGTTTGCTGAGCGTCTCCAGGTGCGCATTGGCATAGCTCAGCAGCACATCCAGCGTATATTCCTGGGCAATCTGGCGGAATTTCTTCCCGTCGGACGAACCGATGATTTCGTTGAGTTTCGCCCAATTCTCCTCTACGGACGCCTGTTTTTCAATATCACGCAACAATGCGCCGATGCGTCGCCTGTTCAGCGTGTCTTCCTTTATCCTGAACTCGATCTCATTGACCTGTTGCGTGGTTTGTTTCAGTTGTTCGCGCACTTCCTCCAGCAACGCAGTCAGCTCTTCCGAAGTACTTTCTTTGGTATGCGCATCCGGTGAGAGTTGGCCTGAATCCCCTTTACGCAGGCTTTCGGAAGGCCGCTGTTTGGTATGCGCGTCCAATGCTTTGGTTCGTTCCTCTAAGATAGATCCGGCCTGCATCACCGCGTCGTCCAGTTCCCGCAGGCTCTTTCTTTCCGCTTCTATCTGGTTCGGGGTAAAGGTTAAAAGGGCCGAGATATCCTCCTGCGTAAGCGCCGCACCGTATTGCCGGTTATGGCGGTCGATCCAACTGCCGAGTTGCTCTTTCAGCGCGGATTCCTGTTGTGCGAAAGCGTGTATCTCCTTCTCTATTTGTTCCTGCAACGCCCTGTTCCGGGTGATCTCCGTCCGTATCTTTTCCGCCGCTTCCCGTTGTTGTTCCCATGCCTGTTTTGCCGAACCGGCAGCCTCTTTCAGCGTTGTTTCCACTTCGTTGACGGGCGCGCCGTGAAAAAGAGACGCTCTTTCGCCGGACAACTCTTTGTGCCGGATTTGCAGTTTGGACAGGTATTGTTCTTTCGATTCGGATTCCTCCCGGATGCGCTTTAATTGCTCCTGCATCCCTTTGTTTTTTTCGGTCAGCATCCCTTGTTGGCGGATCAGTTCCTCAAGCCGGATGATGTTGGTTTTCCACGTCCCGGCGAACTCCCGGATACGGGACACAAATGCTTCCGGGTCGGCCTGCCAGTTTTCAAACCACTGTCCGGTAGGAAAATAAACGGACAACGTTTGTTTCACGCCGTCTAATTTTTTACGGGTATGCTGCTGCTCCGTATGGTCGTTCTTTTGCTGATCCTGCAAGGATTTTATGTTTCGTTCATGGTCTCTGATCCGGTTTTCTGTATCGGCAAACTGCTTGTCGAACCCGGCAAGGCGCGCCGTATGTGCCTCTAATTGTTCTTTTTGTTTTCCGTAAGATTGTATCTGCGCTTGTAATTGCTGTTGCCCCTCCTTGTGCCGCCGTACTTGCTCCTGCAACCATGAAGCCCTTTCCGGGAGCGGATGTTCGCCGCATTGCAGATGGATCGGAAACGTCCGCCATTTGGTTTCAAGCGCTGAGAGCGACGCCTCCGTAACGGCCAACTTTTCTTCCAGTTCGCCGATGGATTTTTTCAGTTCAATGCAACTTTGATTGATGCTGCTGTGCGCTGCCAGTTGGCATGTATAAGCGGTTTCGTTTTCTGCGTGGGTTGCTTCCAGTCCTGAAAGGAGAAGGTCGACGGCCGGATGCTCCACCGTATAGGGATGGTTGATGCTGCCGCACACAGGACACCGTTCCCCCGGTTCCAATTGGCTCCGGAGGCGTTCCACGCTTTCGGCCGCGACTAATTTCGCTCTTTCGAGCATTTTCAACGACGCATCTCTTTCCGCTTTCTTTCCTTTCAGGAGGCTTTCCGCTTCCGTCAACCGGATGGCGTTCCGTTTCAGTTCGTTTTGAGAGGTTTCCAGCGATTGCGCCATGCCGTTTTTGTCATTGATGGCCTGGTAGAGCAGTTTCCAATGGGCTTCTGCCGTGATTAGCCCTTCGATGGCCACATCTATGGACGACTTCTCCTGCTCGATTTCCCTGATGGGAATAGCCGACAGGGTAGCGTGCAACGTTTCCTGCTTCCTTCGCTCTTGTTGCAGGGAGGTTTGGATGGCGTTCCGCTGTTCTTCTATCCTTTGCTTTTCTTGCAGGCGTTTTGTTACGTCTGCTTCTGCTGCGCTGATGCGGGAGTTGTACTGTTGCAGGCTTTCCAGGATTCCCTCTGCGTCTTTTAGCTTGGATAAGATCAGGCTCTCCTGTTCGGCGACGGGGCGGCGGGATTCATTATCCGCCCTCCACCGGTTCAGTTGCGCAATCTCTTTTTCCCGTTCGCCCAATTCGTTTTCTGTCCGGAGGAACTGTTCTTTTTGTTCCTTTTCTTTTTCCCGGACGATTGCCGCTTCTTCCGCCGCCTGCTTTACCTGTTCCGCTTTTTCGGCGAGTTGCACATCCAACGCTTTGGCCCTGTTCAGCGAGGGACGGGCGGCTTCCTCTTCCTGCGCCTTTGCGTCGAGTAACGCCTTTGCTTGTGCAAAAGCGGCGGCCGATATTTTTTCTTCTCCGTTCAGGGATGCCAGCGTTGATGAAATTTCCTCAAGTTCTTTCGCCCTGCCGGCTGTTTGTTCCCGCACATGTTGCAGGCTGTTGACAACAGGTTGGGCCGGTTGAACGCGGACAATCTGTTGTAACCGTTCTTCCCGCGGTTGCGCCGCCGCTCTCGCCGTTACGGCCTGCCGGTGATGCGATTCGGCAGCTAAGCGGCTTTCCTGTAATTTCGACCATTGTTCATGCCAACTGATCTCCCTGTGCAGGTTGTCCCGTAGCTTCTCTTTTGTTCCGATGATGGTTGTCAGCGCAGCTTTCTGTTGCAGTAGATCATTGATTTCTTCTGATGTGAGGGTGGCGATTCCTTCGCGTTGCAGGTTCAGTTCCCTTAGTTTTTGATGCTCTTCCCGGTGATGCTCGAACACCTTTTGGGATATTTCGGAATAAACGTGGGTGCCGGTCAGCTTTTCCAGCAGCGACGATTTTTCGTCCCTTCCTGCTTTCAGGAAAGCGGTGAAATCGCCTTGCGCCAATAAGACGGAACGGGTAAACTGCTCGAAGTTCAACCCCACGAGGCGTTCTATTTTGCCGAGTAATTCGGTTTTTCTTCCGGGAATATCACGGTTAACGGTGATGTTTTTCAGGGAAGTCTCATAAGGCTGCAAACTGCCGTCTTCCCTGTTATAGGCCCTTCTCACGTGCCAGGCCGCCCTGTAATGCTGCCCGTCGATCCCTTCAAAATCCACCTCGGCAAAGCCGTTGGATGCGCCGTCCCGCAAGACGCCCCGCACATCGTCCTGCTTGATCGTGCTTCCTTTCACATCGGCAATATCCACTCCGTTCTCGGCCAGCCGGTAGCGGGGCGTTTTAGCGTAGAGCGCGAGGCACAGCGCATCGAGTATGGTCGATTTTCCCGCTCCCGTAGGGCCGGTGATGGCGAAGATGCCCGCGGAACGGAGAGGCTCGCGGGTAAAATCAATTTCAGTTGCGCCGTCTAACGAGGCGAGGTTCTTTATGCGGATGGCTTGTATCTTCATGCTCTTTATATTTCCGGTTCATTTACTTCCTGCGCGACTTGTTGAAAAAGTTTCCGCAGTTCTTCGGGAACGGGGTTGTTGTATTTGTTTCGATACGCTTTCTGCAACACGTCGGCCGGGTTCAGTTCGCTGAGTAGCTCCGGGTGCGCAACCGCGCTTTCGCCGGGTTTCTTCGACGGTGAGGGGTACCGTACATTAATCTTCGCTAACCGGAAATTCTTGCCGGAAAGCGCGGTTTCTATCTTGTGCCGCAGTCCCGGTTCCGCCCCTTCCAGCAATACGCGTACTTCCAGGTAGGGGGACGTATGGAAATCCCCTTCAAAAGGCGTTGCCTGTTCCAGGGAGGCAAGCGCTTCGGGGAGCGGACTGTGTACCGCGGGAATACGCAGGAGCGGTACCGAAACGGGAATCTCGACCGTTCTCAGGTTTTCGATACCGTCTCCCGCTATATCGAAGATAACGGCCTGATGCCTGTAATTTGTCTCTGAAAAAGACATAGGCAGGGGACTGCCGCAATAGCGGACATGCTCCTTGCCCCCGATGCATTGGGCTTTGTGGATATGCCCCAGCGCCACGTACCGTATATTGTCGTTCAGCGCGGTTGCCGGAATAGCTTCCACGCCGCCCATAATCAACCGTTCCGTTTTGTCCATATCGCCTACCTCGGCCTGTTGCGCGTGCAGGTGTCCCATAGCGATAACGGCCTGGCCGGGTTTTTTCCGCGATGCGGCGTACTCGTAAGCGGCTTTATAGAATCCGGCAACGCCCTCGGCATACGGGTTTGCGGAATCCGGCGCAGAAGGGTAATCTCCTATCCGTAAAAAAGGGGCGGCGATGCACCATGCCTCCGTATTTCCCTCTTTATTTTTCAGGGGGATGGTAAGGCTGCCGTAATCAATATTTCCGTCCCCGTCTTTCCCTACAAGGCCCACGATATGGATATTGGACGATTCCAGAAGCGGTTTAGGGGATTCTAAGCGTGATGCGGAATCGTGATTCCCCGCGGTTGCAATGATCTGCAAGCCGGGGTTATTTTTCACCGACCGGTTCAGGAACGAGTAGAACAATTTTATGGACGCCGCCGAAGGGTTCGACACGTCGAATATGTCGCCGCTGATCAACAGTACGTCGATTTGTTCGGTAGTCAAGGTATCTGACAGCCGGTTCAAAAACTGCCGGTGTTCATACGTCCGGTCATACTCATAAAAGAGTTGTCCGATGTGCCAGTCCGCTGTATGTAAAACACGTATCATAGATTTGCTCGTGAGGAATTTTAGTGCAAGTTTGGGATTGAAATCCGTTTAACGGGATCGGAATTTATTTAACGACAAGGTAAAGGTCGGAAATTTTGTCGTATTTACAAAAGAAATGAATTTTGGGTTCGTTCTTTTTGCAGAGGCAACCGAAGCCAGCGGTAATACAGAGTTCGGTTGCCATATCATTATTACCAATACCAATCAACGTATTAGCATATCTGTTTGTATTCGTATCACAACCGGATATTTTCGGCTCGTTGCATATCAAAATAAATAATATTTTCAGATAAAATATGGATATAATACGGATATTTTGTATCTTCGGCGGTTCTGTTTATAGATAAAATACGGATATGATATGGATAGATATATTCGGAAACTGAATTTTGATTTTCTCACAAACCAGCGTATTACGCAACTTATCGCGACGATTGACGAGTATCGCGGACGGTGGAATGTTGTAGAAAAACGCGAAAACCGTTACCTGAAAGAGTTGCGGCGCATTGCCACGATTGAAAGTATTGGCTCGTCCACCCGCATTGAAGGTTCGGCAATGACGGACGAGGAAGTGCAGCAACTTCTTAAAAATGTAAAAATAACGAACTTAAAAACCCGCGACGAACAGGAAGTGAGGGGCTATTACGATGTGTTGGAACTGATTTACGATCATTACAAAGAAATTCCGCTGTCGGAAAGTTACATAAAGCAACTGCACCAGCTTCTGCTCAAATACAGCGCCAAAGACGAGCGGCACCGCGGCGGTTACAAACGCTTGTCGAACAAAGTGGTTGCTACTTATCCCGACGGACAACAAAAAACGATTTTCAATACCTCCGAACCTGCGTTTGTTGAGGGCGAAATGTTTGCGTTAATCGAATGGACAAACAAACAATGGGCTGAAAAAACAATTCACCCGGTAATCGTTTTATCGGTTTTTGTGTATGAATTTTTGAGCATACACCCCTTCCAGGACGGGAACGGACGGTTGAGCCGTTTGCTTACAACGCTTTTCCTCTTGCAGCAGGGTTATGAGTTTATTCAATATATTTCGTTTGAAAATCACATCGAAAAAAACAAAAAAGCGTATTACGAAGCCCTGATGACTGCCCAACACAAACGCATTTCCGGAGATGATATTATTGACAAATGGATGATTTTCTTTTTGGAAAGTATCAAAGAATTGACCGTGAAATTGGACGCAAAATACACTGTTTTCAAACAAAAAGGCGGTTACCTGAACGACAGGCAAAAACAGATCAGAGATTATATTGCGGAAAATCAACCGGTAAAAGTGAGCGATTTGTCGGCGGAAATTCCTGAAATTTCACTTGCTACGCTAAAAAAAGACCTGCAATATCTGCGCGATGAACAGGTTTTGGCGATGGTGGGCAAAGGAAAAGGAAGCGTCTATTTAATAAATACAAATGTGGATTCACATTAAAAAAATGTTTGTTCATGTGACGGAAATACACTACGTTTGCAGCATAAAATTAATAAGTTATAGGTGCAGTAGTACAAAAGACAGGCTTCTTTCCGTCTTAGTGCGGATTTGTTGAATTATTAAAATTTATATGTATGAAAAAAGTTATTGTTTTATGTCTGACAGTTTTTATGGTATCTTGCGAATGTGGCCGGCAAACGGACGAATGTCCGCAGGATTTTTCGTATCGGCCCGATTTCAAGGCGCTCAGGATTGATTCTTCCCGCCTGAACAGAATCGACGCCTTGCTTCAGGAATATGTGGACAAGGGAATCATTCCCCATGCGCTTACTTTTGTGGCCAAAAACGGACAAGTTGTGCACAACAAGGCCTTCGGATGGAGGGATGTGGAAAAACAGATCCCACTGCAAAAAGATGATATTTTTAGGATGTACTCGCAAACCAAAGCGATTACCACTGTGGCCTTGATGACTCTTTTTGAGCAGGGGAAGTTTCAATTAGACGATCCGGTATCTAAATATATCCCGGAAATGACAGACCAGGTGTGGGAGGCGAGAAACGAGGCGAACAATACGCAAACCCGCAAAGCCGCGTCGCCCGTTTTGATTCGCCACGTATTGAGCCATACTTCGGGCATTGTCGGGCCGCGTCGTACGCCCGGTACGCCTCCGGTAGAGTACGAAACCCTGGAAGCCTATGTGAAAGACCTCGTGAAAGCGCCCCTGGCTTACGATCCCGGTACGGGATGGAATTATCATCCTTCGTCCGATGTATGGGCATATCTGGTGGAATATTTCTCCGGGAAATCTTTGCAGGAATATGTACAAGAGGTTGTGCTCGAACCTTTGGGAATCCGGGATATGGCCTATTATTACACTTCCGATTTTGCCGAACGTTTCGTTACGATTTATCGGGAAAACAACGGGAAAATAGCGCCTGCGGAAATGTGGAGCGGACGCTTTCCTTTCGGCGAGGACAAACGCTATGCCGCCGGCGGCACCGGACTAAACGGTACGATTGAAGGTTATGCCCGCTATTGCCAGATGATAGCCAACGGCGGAATCTTCAACAACCGGAGAATACTGGGACGGCGAACCATCGAGATTATGGCGAAAGACCAGGTGTCGCACCCCGGACACGAATCGGATGATTTTCACTTCGGTATAGGATTCCAGATATATCCGGGCGAGAAGCTGCAATGGGATGTAGTAGGGGGATTTTCGCCGATGGTTTCGCCCGGAGCCTTGTCGTGGGGCGGCATGGCGAATACGGACTATATCATCGACCCAAAAGAAGGACTGATTATTTTATTGTACACCAACCGGGTTCCCGATACGCTGGTGTGGGAAAAGTTCCTTAACACCGTTTACCAGACGCTGGAGTAATGTTTGCCGGATGTTGGAATGATGTTTACCGGGTATTCCTTGCAACGATAGCGTTGCTTACTTTTCTTTGACCCCATTTTATCGTATTGAAACTCTAACCCGGTATTTTTTATTCATAATACCAAGACAGGGCAAACGAAAATATGAATCACGAATTAAAAATTAAAGTATTCCTGTTTAATGCATCAGCCTGACGGCGTTGAGGTATTGAAAATCATTTACGCCGGCATTGGGATATTCTTCAGGAAAGAGGGCTGCCGGGCGCAAAGGCTGTTTAC
>JAISZV010000273.1 GCA_031284475.1 Proteiniphilum sp.
GACAACCGTATCGAAAAAATATCCCAAAGTTTCGCCATTGCATCGGAAGAGTATGAGTATCACGCCCAGAACTATATCATTTATCCCATCAAGGTAAACCAGATGCGCCAGGTGGTAGAGGAGATCGTTTCGAGCGGAAAGCGGTTCAATATAGGGCTTGAGGCCGGTTCCAAGCCGGAACTGCACGCCGTGCTCGCCATCAATACCGACAACGACTCCCTTATCATCTGCAACGGCTACAAAGACGAAAGCTATATCGAACTGGCGTTGCTGGCGCAAAAAATGGGAAAGAAAGTGTTCATTGTGGTGGAAAAACTCAATGAACTCGACCTGACCATCAAGATCGCCAAGCGGCTGAAGGTGAAACCCAATATCGGCGTCCGTGTGAAGCTGGCCAGCTCCGGCAGCGGCAAGTGGGAAGAGTCGGGCGGCGACGGCAGCAAATTCGGCCTTAATTCGAGCGAACTGCTCGAAGCGCTGGAGGTGCTTAAAACAAGTAAGATGGACGATTGCTTTCAACTTATCCATTTCCATATAGGAAGCCAGATTACAAAGATACGCCGTATTAAGACGGCATTGCGCGAAGCGGCGCAGTTCTACGTGCAACTGCACGCGATGGGATTCAAGATCCGGTATGTGGATATAGGAGGCGGGCTGGGAGTCGATTACGACGGTACGCGCTCCTCCTTCACCGAAAACAGCACCAACTACTCCATTCAGGAGTATGTGAACGACTCGGTGTTTGCTTTTGTGGATGCGGCGAACAAAAACGGGCTGCCCCATCCCGACATCATTACCGAGTCGGGGCGCGCCCTCACGGCGCATCATTCCGTGTTGATCTTCGAGGTGCTGGAAACGGCTACCTTACCGGCATGGCCCGAAGACCAGGAGATAGAAGACGACGCCCACGAATTGGTGAAAGAGCTTTATAATATCTGGGATACGCTCACCCAGGCGCGGATGCTGGAGGCGTGGCACGACGCGCAACAGATCAGGGAAGAGTCGCTCGACCTTTTCAGCTTAGGCATGCTCGACCTGAAAACGCGCGCCCAGATGGAACAACTCTATTTCGCTATCGTACGCGAGATCAACATCACCATTAACAGGGCAAAACATGCTCCCGAAGAGTTGCGCCAACTCTCAACCCTGCTGCCGGACAAATATTTCTGCAACTTCTCCCTGTTCCAGTCGCTCCCCGACTCCTGGGCCATCGACCAGGTATTTCCCATCATCCCGATCCACCGGCTGGACGAGAAACCCGACAAGACAGCCACTCTACAGGATATCACTTGCGACTCGGACGGGAAAATATCCAATTTCGCTTCGCAGGACGGATTCCGGTCCTCTTATCTCCCCGTCCATTCGCTCAAAAAGGACGAATCTTATTATATAGGCGTATTCTTAGTGGGGGCTTACCAGGAGATTTTGGGCGACCTGCATAACCTGTTCGGCGACACCAATGTAGTACATGTATCGACAAGCGAGAACGGGTATAAGATCGATCAGGTGATCGACGGCGAATCGGTGGCCGAAGTGCTGGAATATGCGCAGTACAGCCCCAAAAAACTGGTGCGTACCGTGGAGACCTGGGTGATGAGTTCGGTAAAACAGGGAAAGATCTCGGTGGAAGAAGGCAAAGAGTTTCTCTCAAACTACCGGTCGGGACTGTACGGATATACCTACCTGGAATAATACCGGCCGCCATAGCTTAAAAGAAATAACATGAAATACTTAAGTTTATTGATTATAAGCGCCATAACACTTATAAATACATCATGCAACCCTAAAAAAGAAGAAGTGAAGATCTTAAAACAATCCGATTTTCCCACACCTCCGGTAGCGGAAATAATCCCCGACACATTTACCAACTTCGGGCAGCAACGCATCGACAACTATTTCTGGTTGAAAGACAAGAGCAACCCGAAAGTAATTGAATACCTGAAAGCCGAAAACGCCTACACCGATAGCGTAACGGCTTCCACAAAAGCGCTTCAACAGGTTATTTTCGATGAGATAGTCGGCAGGATGAAAGAAGATGACGAAAGTTATCCTTCGTTCGAGGATGGTTATTACTATTACAGCCGCACCGAAAAAGGGAAACAGTACCGCACCTACTGCCGCCGCAAAGGATCGATGGAAGCGCCCGAAGAGGTCATCTTCGACGTGAACGCGATGGCCGAAGGGAAACCGGCATTTATTTTCAGCGGTTATTCCATCAGTCCCGATAACGCCAAAGCCGTCTATTTCTATAACGAAACAGGCTCATATGCCGAGTTCAAAATGAAAATCAAAGACCTTGCTTCGGGCGAGGATATAGGATTTTCAATGGATGGCGTAGCTTCGGCGGCATGGGCCAACGACAACAAAACGCTGTTTTACAGTCTTATCGACAAAACATTGCGTTCGTCCGCGATATACCGGCAAACGCTGGACGCGCCCGCAGGGGAACTGATCTATAAAGAAACCGACGTTCGCTTTTCCGCCTACGTGTCCGGCAGCAAAACCAAACAATATATTTTTATCACCAGCGCAAGCTCCACCACCTCCGAGGAGAGATATATCTCTGCCGACAGGCCCACGGATCGCTTCAAAGTGTTCCTGCCACGGGTGCAGGATGTGGAATACAGCGTTTATCCGCATAAAGAGAAGTTCTTTGTCCGTTACAAAGACAAGGAGAACCTCAACGGCCTCATCTACGAAATGCCGCTCACCGGCTATGAAGACCGCGCTGCATGGAAACCGTTTATGCCGCACGATAAAAATGTCCGCATAGAAGGGATCGATATCCTGAAAGATTATGTGTTGCTGGAGTTAAGGAAAAACGGGTTGACCGAAATTCAGGTCAAGCCGGTTTCGGGCGCAGGTGAAACGGAAACCATCGCTTTTCCCGAACCGGTCTATTCGGCATGGCTCAGCGGCAATCCTGAGTATGACGCCGCCGCTTTCAGGTATTCATACACATCGCTCAACCGTCCCACCACATTATATGAATACAATATCGGGACAAAGGAAACCAAGAAACTGAAAGAGCAGGAAATCCCTTCCGGCTTCAATCCCGGAGATTATACCGTGGAACGGCTTTGGGCAACCGCTCCCGACGGAGTACAAGTACCGATGGCTATCGTTTATAAAAACGGGCTGAAGAAAAACGGCGGCAACCCCGCGTTG
>JAISZV010000354.1 GCA_031284475.1 Proteiniphilum sp.
CATTTTATCCCTTGTGTGCATAATATCTGTCCAACGCCTCTTTTGCCGCCACGAACGAGCTTTTCCGGTTGTGAAGAACGTCATTCTCCAGTTTCTCCAGCAATCCGGCAATCTCAGGATCGCGGTAGAAACTGTTTCTTAGTTGTTCGTTGATGGTTTCGTACATCCAGTATTTCGCCTGTTCTTTCCGTTTACGGTCGAAATAACCGCTTTCCTTTACAAAATCGACATACTTATGTATCATGTCCCATACTTCCGTTATGCCGAGGTTATAATATCCGGAATAGGTCAGCACTTCGGGGGTCCATCCCGATTCGGGAAGGGGGAAAAGGTGTAATGCATTGCTGAAATGGCTCCGTGCCATCTTTGCTTTTTCTATGTTATCGCCATCGGCTTTGTTGATCACGATCCCGTCGGCCATCTCCATGATTCCCCGTTTGATGCCCTGTAATTCGTCGCCGGCGCCGGCAAGTTGGATCAGTAAGAAGAAATCGACCATCGAATGGACTGCCGTCTCCGACTGTCCCACCCCAACGGTTTCCACAAACAGATAATCGAATCCGGCCGCTTCACAGAGTACAATGGTTTCACGCGTCTTGCGCGCCACGCCTCCCAGCGATCCGGCAGAAGGCGAAGGGCGGATAAAAGCGTCCTGTTCTAAAGAAAGTTTCTCCATCCGCGTTTTATCGCCCAGGATACTCCCTTTCGACCGCTCGCTCGAAGGGTCGATGGCCAGCACCGCCAGTTTGTGCTTTTTTTTCAACAGATGCATCCCGAATGCGTCGATGGAGGTACTCTTACCGGCTCCGGGGACTCCCGTGATACCCACGCGTATTGAATTGCCGGCGTATGGGAGGCACCGCTCTATGATGGCTTGCGCCTTCTCCTGATGTTCGGGACGGGAGCTCTCTACCAGTGTAACAGCCTGACTGAGTATCACCCTATTACCCGATAAAACGCCTTCCGTATACTCCGCAACGGAACGTTCATCTTCTTTTCTTCTTTTCAGTAAATAAGGATTCACGCTGGGCGGGCGGGCAACTCCTTTATTGACAATAAGCCCCTTGTATTTGGGATCGTTTTCGGGATGTTCCATTATATCATCACACATTATATTGATTGAGGATAATATCACTGAAAATCAGTCTTCTTAAATATTATCCTGCATAAAACGCCGTTATTATCAAATTAAAAACCGAATGAACTTCTGCAAAGATAGCTCATCCGGCCTGTATTATCAATCGAAAGGGTTTTTATTGTTTGGGCGTTACATTCCCTTTGATGGTGAGCACGTATACCGTATCGGGGACGTTGGTAAATACCTTGAAGGTTTTGTTAAACGTTCCGGGATGGCGTGTGGTGGTATAGGTGGCGGAAATAGTTCCCGTTTTACCGGGCAACACCGGCTCTTCCGTATAACCGGGCGTAGCGCACCCGCACGACGCCGATATTCGCTGTATAATAAGCGGGCTTTTACCCGTATTGGTAAATTCAAACTGTGTGGAAACCGAACCGATCTCTTCTTTGATAATACCGAAGTTATGTTCCGTTCTCTTAAAACTCATTTCCGCCTTCTGCTGCGCAAAAGCAATACCGCTAACCAAAACGGTAAACAATACTATTAAATTCAACTTTTTCATCATACGATCATTTTATTTTTTACCTCGGTGTATAGAATCTTTACTATTTCCAAATGACTATACTTTATTCTCAATGTCTAAAGACACAAAAGTAGCAAATCCGTTTAAAACTTGTTTATTCTTTAACATTAATTCTCATTCCTGCGGTGTGCGAGGTGAACTCCGGGGCATACATGCTCCGAATGGTTGTAACGCCATTGGAATAACTACCCGGACGGCTTACATACACCGCATATTCAAATAGATAAGTACCGCGCGGAAGGGCGTTGAAATAGAAACCGGCGGAAGCGTCTTTCGACGTTTGATAATAGGGAATCCCGTTCTGCCAACCCATACCCGATATTTGGCCGACGGGTTCAAAGGCGGCGGCGCGCATATCTTTCAGATAAACAAACTCCAGATCGCGGTCGCTCCTTACGGTCAGCCGCACAACCACTTTATCTCCCACCTTCAACGGGTTCTCCTCCGTAATACGCACCAATTGCGTTCCCGATGCGGAGGTTTGTTCCACGAAAAGCTGTTTTTCTATATCAAGCGAACCATCGGTTTGTCCGATCTTGTCCAAATCTTCAAAATATTGCCGGTAGAGCGCACCCCACGCGGGACTGTTTCCTTGATGCGCAACCATAACCTTGCCCATTTCGGGAGTTATCTCCGTACGGCTCCACGACTTCCTGAAATAACCGCTGCCCGCTTCCCTGTTCTCCGGTTCCACACGAAGTTTACCCAACAAAACGGTTGTCTCGCCCTCCGTAGCGAACCAGTCGCTTCCGGCGCTCAACAACGCATATACGGCGTCTGCCGTGGCATGGGCGGTTTCCCACCGTTGCGTCTGTTTCTGTTTCAGCAGCCACCGCTTCATTTCATCTATTTCCGCGGTTTTGGCTCCTCCCGCACGGAAAGCGTCCATGATAAAAGTATGTACCGATACGGCCGATTGCGACATAAATACCTGTGCGCGGTTATTGGCCCAATACATCCCCATTTCGTCCGAACGGACAGCATGTTCGCGGAAGGAATCCAAAATACTTTCCACTGCGCCCGTCTTTCCTTCCCTGCTCATCAACACGGCAATGAGCGAACGTTCATACAACCCGTATCGTGTTTGGTTCTTTTCGATGACGGAGAGATAAAAAGCGGTCATCTCCTTACTTTCTTTATCCAACGGATAACCGGTATAAGCGGAGCGGACGTAGAGATACTCCAGATCGGTAGAGGAAATCGTTTTGATATTCTTCCACTCTTTGTTATGCTTTTTCAGCGCCTCGAAGCGGCGTAAGGCTTCGGCGTCGATATAGGAAACCGCTTTCTCCTGCATCAAAAGCGCCTCGTCCGGGAACTCCGCAGCCTCCAGCTCTTTCAACCGGTGAAACCCGTAAAGGATATATTGCGTGATGCTTACGCTCGGATTGAAGCCCTTAAACCAGCTCCATCCGCCCTGATTGGTTTGCAAATCCTGCAATTTGTTGATGGCGGTAGCGGTAAGGTTGCGGCTGCGGTTCAGGTCGAACAGCAACGACAACCGCTCTTTTTGCTCCGCTTCATTTTGGGCTTCCAGCGCCCAGGGGGTCTCTTCCAACAACACGCTTTTCAGTTCCCGGTTCTTTTCCAGGTTCGAGACGAAAGTCTCTTTATTGCCTCCCTGCCTTTTCCATGCTTCTATCATCGCTTTCACTTTCGGAAACGCCTCTCCTATATGTGCGCCCAGGGAATTGGCGTAATAGGAAGCAAACCACGAAACGGCGTCGTCGCTCTCCGGTTCTCCCAACACGGGCAAAGCCTGCACCGCATACCAGGCGGGATTGGAAGCAAATTCCAGCGTCAACCGGTAATCCTCAATGGTTGGGGACGGCTTGTTGACTAACCTGTCCATAATGAACTCTTTCGTTTGCGCTCCATTTATATCCATCCGCATACTTTCGGTCACCGGCATCCGGTTGGGAAGCACGGCCAACGCATGTTGCTCGCCGTCGCTGAACTGGTCGCTGCGCGCTATGATACGTACGCCGAGAACGTCAATGCCGGCGGGCACGTCGAATGTCCACCATGCGTCGGATGAAGCCCCCTGCGACAGTGAAAACGCCTGTTCCCGGTTTTCAATCGTTATATTATTGATAGCCTCGTCTGTAACAGGATCGAAAAATTCCAATTCTACGCTGCCGCTGACCGCGCCGTCCGAAAGGTTGGATATTTTGGTAGAAATCGCCGTCCTGTCGCCATGACGAAGGAACCGCGGCATATTGGGCGTTACCATCAGTTCTTTTTGCGACACGGTAAAGGCTTCCGCCTTTCCGGTATTCAGTTGCTTGTCGTGCGCCAGCACACGGAAACGCCAGCGGGTATTGCTTTCGGGGACTGTAAAGGCGATCTGCGCCTCCCCTTTTTCATTGGCGCTGAGATGGGGGAAGAAGAAAGCGGTCTCACTAAAATTGCGCCGTATTTGGAGCGCTTTATTTTCTTGTTCGGGCTGCTCGGATGCAAATACAGGGTCAGAGGGAGGAGGAAGATTGGGATCGCGGCGCGTAGTTTCAATTTCTTCTTCAGCCAAAACACCCCGAATCATAAATACCTCATCGGCTTCCTTTGCTTGCGGCGAATATGCCTGCGGTACCGCTCCCGATTTCACTCCTCTTATCATCACCCTGCCGGAATAAAACAGCGAATAGTAAAACAGGTTAAACCGGTCAAATTCAAACCCGGCAACATCCTTCCACGGCACAGGTATATCGCTATTGGCCATTTCTGTATGAAACGATTCATCGCAGGCCATCATCCTCGAAAGATACCGTGCAACCCGGAAAGAAAAGAAGTTCCAGTCCCGCGACGGGTAAATATTGTCGAGCGAAAAGTCGTACATCGAAGCCAACGCCTCTGCCTGTGCAGGGCTACCGTCCGTCCCTGACACGGTGATCCGCCACTCTTCTTCCGTACCGGGACGAATCTTGTCGCGAAACACATCTAATTTCACTTTCAGTTCCTTCTTCTCCTTTTCGGGAAGAATGTCCGCCCTGTGGGCATAGAACTTTCCCTCTTTCACATAAGTAAGCATCAGGGTGATACCCTCTTTATACCGCTCTTTATAGGGAAGCGGGAAAAGCCGGTTTTCATTCTCCAACCCAATCCATTTCCGCTCCAGCAGGTTCTCTTCCTGCCACAACTCATACAGGACATGCACCTTTTCCGATACGCCCAGTATCACCTCCGCATCTTTACCGGGCGAGAAGCTGTTATTTTTCTCGATGAACCATTCGTTGGTTTTTACCGGCGGACGTTTATCGGAATAGGAAAAGAGAATAATATCTTTTTCCGTTTCAACAGGGTTTCCCCTGTCGTCTTCCGACTGTAGTTTCAACCGGTATTTTCCCGGCGACAAGCCGGCCAACTGCTTTTTCAATGCCGGTTGCTCGCCTGTTTTAAACGCACCCTCTACGGACAGTTGACGGATGGAATCGTTCTCCCGCAGAGAAAACACCCGGTAGGTTCCGCCGGCGGCCACATCGTTCCCGTCAAGATTTTTGGCAGAAACTATGATTTCCTCGCCGCTTTCCTTTACCCACCGGTCAGGCACATCCAGAGAGAGTACCATAGAGACGTCCCCCACGGTTACGGTATAAGTGGTTGTTTGTGTTTCACCGTTGACGTCGGTCACCGTCGCCTCCACCTCAAACGAACAGATCACTTTGGAAGAACGCCGGTTATCCGGTTTTTCAGGCGTGAAGGAGATCGCAAAACCGCCGTCCTCTCCGGTGGTTACACTACCCGCCATATAATAATCCGCCGTTCCGCCCCATATCCGCTGCCACGTATGCATTCGCCTGCGCATAATACGGTACTCCACCTGCGCCTGTTGCAGCCTGATACCTGAAAAGCTCTCCGCTTTCCCTTTGAGTGTGATCTCCTCTCCGAATTTATATGTTTTGTCTATCTTGCCGAATGCCACTTCAAATGTAGGGCGTTTGTACTCCTCTACCCTGAAACCTACTCTTCCCTGTCCGGCTTCGATCATAAAATGTCCCGGCAAAACACCCTGCGGCAGCGTAAACTCTCCCGCTACGGAACCGAACTCATTGGTAGTGATCGTCTGCTTCGATACCTCCCTGTCATTCGCATCTTTCAACACCAGTTCAAGGGGTTTACCGGCAACGACGGATTGCTCCCCTGCGTCTGCACGGTGTTGCACCGCCTTAAAGTAAACCGTTTGTCCGGGACGGTAAAGGCTGCGGTCGGTAAAAATGTTTGTCGCTTCCCGCGGCTCATTGTTCCGGTCGGAGGAATTAATATAATAGGACGATGGTAACCGGCTCAACGCAGAACCTTTGTCGTTTCCCGCAACAGCGTGATAAAAGACGTCGTTGTTCGTGATTTTCTTCTCATAGACGGCCATCCCCAGATTATTGGTAGTTATCGACTGATCCAATGTAAGCTGCGAATTATCCCAGTTACCCGGCAGTTTATAAATATCAATCCGGGCATTGGAAACCGGCGCGCCGGTAGTCCTGTCCACTACAAAAAAGTCATACCGGTTCCCGGACGACGCACGGGCAAAAACAGCCAGATCGGAGACCGTAAAATAATATTCCAATCTCCTGGTATCGTTCGTTTCAGGCGAGGAGCCGAAAGTCAGCACATAGGCGCCGAAACCTCCGGGATCAACGGTGAACGATGTTTCACCGTTCCAATATTCGGGCGTGTCGGGCAGAGATATGGGAATTTCTTTTATCAGTACACCTCTATCCGCTATTCTACCCCGCACTTTAGAACTCTCCTCCAACGCCTCAACGGGCGAATTGATACGGTAAAGCTTTGCGGTGAGCGACCGGATATTCCCGAAATTCACTTTCAACTCTTTCTTACCCTCTTTTGGGAAAGTATTCGCTCCCGTAACGGTAAAAAACGGCGGCGTAAGCTGTGATAACCTGTTTTCCAATATCGAAATGCGTGCATACTCCGGAAAAGCGGCTATTGTCTTTTTCAGCAAGCCATACACCTTTGCGGTTTTCTCTTTGCGCTGCGCCGTATCTTCTGCGTTGATCGAATAAATCTCCTGAAGATAAAGCCCACAAAGTTTATCGATGACCTCCACACTAAACGGCTCTTCCTCCCATTTCTCCAGCAGCGTCTCCAGCGACGACAAAGCGCGCGTTACATAAGCGCCCTGCAATCGCGACAAATAATCGAGTTTATCGAGTTCGGTCAGCAACGCGGAATGGCGCATATCCCTCCCAAGCAACAACGCCAGATGCTTCCGGTAGTTTTCAAGCGTCCACAAGCCCTGTTCCTGTGGTTGGGGATCGAACGGCAACGTCACAAATTCAACCGCCGGCGCAAACAACGACTCCTGCGAAATATTCTTCCTTGCCAGCGCACGGCTCAGGTCTTCATCCTGGTCAATTTGCCCGGAGAGTTCTATGGCGCGGCGCATCAGGAAATCATACATCGAGGGGTAAAACAGCCTTGAGTCTTTGCCCAATTCCACTACGGCCGCATAGCTCTCCACTTTCGCCTTCAGCAGTTCTTCTTCCGGAGCGACAGAAGCATTCAGGTGTTCCACCGCTTTATGAAAGAAGATATTGCGCGTCCACTCTTTCATGTCGTCCGGCGTAAAATCCCCTAAGCCGGTGCGTTGGTCGATGTTCCGCCGGTCTTTCCGGTAGTATTGCAAATACAACTCTCCCAATATGGAATGCAATACCGACCGTTCCACCGCATCGTTGCTTTTAGCCAACATCTCATTCAGATTCCGGAAGATGAGCGTGTCGTTTTGGCTGTCCGCCGCCAGGCCATATTTTCCCTGATGGATTAATGCTTTGATGATCTGGGGGCTGTTTTTGTCTTCTATCGCTTTGCGTAAAATAGTATTTACAGCCTCTGACGCCGATTGGGGCAGTGATTTCTTTTCAAATTCGTCCACTTCTGCCCATTCGCCTGCATAATTATTTACCGGCCGGTTATTCTGGGAAGAAACGCCTGAGGCAATCGCCAAAAGGAGCAATATAAGGTATATCTTATTCATAGTGTTGTTTGCGAATAATTGCATAAACTTCAACTTGTTTTGAGTTACTTTTCCGGTTTCATCACAACCCCTATTCTTTTTTTCCCGTTTATTTTGATGACTACGGGCCGGTTGAAGTGTACCTGCCGGATAAATTCCGTTTCATGGACGGCCGGCTGCGTATTCAGAAATTCTTCATCGAAAAACCCATCGTTTTCGGTAAAAGGATTGACGGTAAAATAACCCACGCCAAAGGAGGTAAGATTCTGAAAGAAGTGGGTTCCCTGGCTCGGTTCTATGCGGTAGTTCTCCATTCCCGACTCCACAATTACCCGTGCCTGGCTTATATGCGGCCATTTTACCGGAACGCCCAGCCAGGGATCGGAAGAACCCCAACGGCCCGGGCCTACCAGTACATAATTGGCGCCGGCAGCCACGAAACGGCTGTTCAACGTCTCTATTTCGCGGGCTATCAATCCGTTTTTGGAAGCGTCAAAGGAGGCGGTTTTCAGATAGACCACATCGTATACGTCGTTCGATATACCGTTTCCGAGCGCATTTCTTGAGAACAATACAGTATCGGCCGCATCCAGCTTTTCGAGATCGTCATGCACCACCTCCCGGCTATCCACAATCGGGCGTATCTGCAATACGTAAAAAGAGGCCAGTTGCTGATCCTTGATATCTACGGCAAATTCTATCTCTACCGGGCGGCCCATCTCTTTTTGTCCTGCTTTCAGCAGTTTTTCCAGTATCTCGGCCAGAGGGAACATGGCGTGTTGTAGAATATTTACAAAAGAGACTATCTTACGGCCTCCTTCGTAAAAACCGTCCCGGATAATCTGGTCTTGGGGGTCGTAGGTAGAGGCCACATACCTAAGCGGGCCTTCTTTTTCGGCCTCCTTAAGACGAAGTTTCAGCAGGTTGAACCCGTCGTCAACTGTAAAATCTTTTGTCATCGAGTTGAGGTCGAGCGCATAGAAGCGCGTTTGGGTATCGCTCAATGCCAGCTCAAGCGAACTCAGTTGCAGGATATTGGAGGCATGGAGCGGCGAGAAGCGAAGCCCTATGTTGCCGTCCATAATATATTTCCCTAACCCGAAAGCCATGTTCACAACGCCGTCTTCCGGTTCTTCGTTCCCCACAGGGTAGTAGTTGATGGAACGGGCTGCTCCCGAAATGGCGGGATAAAACAAATTACCGTATTGCGAGCCTACCGCCTCCTGAAGCACGATGGCCATTTTTTCCTGATCTATCAGGTTGTGCGTGGCAGCCATGTAGGCTTTGCTATCTTTATAAAAAACAGAGGCGTATACCGCTTTGATGGCATTGTTGAGAAGGCGCACCATTTCATATTTATCGTTCACATAAGGGATCATGTAGGTGGAGTAAATACCTGCGAACGGCTGGTATTGGGAATCTTCCAATAAACTTGATGAACGGATGGCGACGGGGGCGCCGATTGCTTCAAAGAAAACCAGGAAATCGCTTACTAACCGTTTCGGGAGTTTGGCGGCAAGAAAGTGTTTGAGGATCATCTCATCATCCTGTTCCGAGAGGGCTATCGGATAAAGGTTGTTGGCCTCCATAAATTCGTCGAATATATCCGTACAAAGCGCTACCGTTTTGGGGGTGGTTACAGGGAAGTTTTGGTGGTTGTTAAGCTCCGGATGCGTTTTTACTATATAGCCGATAAAAGCCAGGCCTCGGCCTTTGCCTCCGAGCGACCCTTCTCCGATGCGGGCGAAATTGGAATACTGGTCGAACCGGTCTTTCTCGAAAACGGCTACTACGCCGGTGTTTTTCATGCGCCGGTATTGTACGATGGTGGCGTAAATAAGTTCACGCGCGTCGTGCATATTGGCGTATTCCGAGACGTCTATTTTTTTCAGCATTTCTGCTACGGGAAACATGGCGCGTGAATAAAAGAACCGGGAAAAATGGTTTCGCGAGAGGTGATAATACAAGGCGTCGTCGGGGATATTGCGGATGTTCATCTGCAATTCTTTGAGGTTTTTGATGCGGAATACCTCTTCTTTGGTGTTGGGGTCGGTAATGATGAAATCGCCGAATCCCAGGTTTTCTTTAATTGCTTTGCGAAGATCCTGCGGAAAGGTTTTGGAGTTTTTATCGATAAACACAGCATCCACGTCGGCGGCATATTTCCGGTTTTCCGATTCGGAAGAGGTGTAGATGATGGGGATGTAATGGTCTTTTTTCCTGATCCATTCTCCCAACCGTTTTCCGGCCAGTTTGTCTTTTTTGCCGGCGATAGTAAAACTCATGTCGCTGATCAGGCCCAGCATGTTATCGCCATATTTTTTGTAATAGGCAACGGCTTCTTCGTAGTTGCGGGCGAGGAGTATTTTTGGCCGTCCGCGCATACGCAGCATACGCAGGTGGTCGTTGAGCGCTTCTTTCGAGAATTCTTTTGATTCGTTGAGCACAAACTTGTAGAGCAGCGGCAAGGCCGACGAATAGAAACGCACCGAATCTTCTACCAGCATAACGGTTTGCACGCCAACGGTCTTTACGTCGTGCTCTACATTCATCCGGTCTTCGATGATTTTGATGATGGCCAGCAGCAGGTCGGTATCGCCCAGCCAACTGAATACATAATCGATTCCGCTCAAATCAGACTTCCGCAACGATTGTGTAACCGCTTTTGAAAAAGGCGTGAGCAACACTACCGGAATATCGGGATAGCGCGCTTTGATTTGTTTTGCCAGGTCAAACGTATCGCTGTTGTCCATATTGGGCATGCAGATGATGAGTTCATAATGGTTTTGTTTTAGTTCCGCCAGCGCTTCGCGGCTGTTGCCCACTTGCGTGAAACGGGGCGGATAGCGGAGGTTGAGCGAGGTGTATTCGTTGAATATCTGTTCGTCAACGCGGCCGTCGTCTTCCAGTATGAACATATCGTAGCGCGAAGCCACCATCAGCACGTTGTAGATGCGTTTGTTCATCAACTTCACAAATGGGGCGTCGCGAAACCGGAAGCGGTCTATATCATGCGCTTTGATTGCTGATCGGGGGGGAGTTAATTTCGTTTTCATCGTTTTTTTGCAAACCGGCAATGGCGAAGCGTTAGAATAAAATCTGTTCTACCTGGTTGTTTCTCGATATTTCGGCTATTCCGTCGGCAACATAAAAATGGCCTAAGCTATAACCGGTTTTTTCGTTGTATATCTCTCTCAATCCGGGAGAATGTGCAAATGCGCCGGCGTTTACAACGTCGTTGTCTTGGGCAACGGCTTTACCGGTTATTCTTATCCAGCTTCCGTTGGAGTTCACCGCCACAATTTCGATATTGGGATTTTGGCGTATTTGCCTGTAAGACGATTTATGTTTTCCCACATGAAACCATATTTTTCCGTCGTGTTCCATCACGATTCCTATCGGCCGCAGCCGGGGGCGATTCCCTTCTACCGACGAAAAAAAGTATGGCCCGCTTTCTTTCAAAAAAGCGTATACCTGTTTTTGCCCTTCTTCTTTGGATATATCCACACGGGTAACGCCCAATCCTGTGGCCCCCGAAGAGGCGTCCGTTGTTTTTTCGCCGTTGCCGCATGAGCCTAAAGCTGCAATTGCAAGGGAAATAATAAGAATGATTTCTTTTTTCATTTCAAAAGTGTTTTGTAAGTGATAGTATGCTGTTCACAAAAATAGCAATAAAAATCAGAGTGGTAGCAAAACAGACATAAACATTCCA
>JAISZV010000260.1 GCA_031284475.1 Proteiniphilum sp.
CAGGGGCTGTGGGAATTGTATGTGAAGGGAACGCCTTTTGAACGCGGCGTTGCCATCGGGCGTATTTCGGAAGACCTGCTTTATTATCAGGAAAAGGTGTTCACGGATGAGATCAAAAAGATGATCCCTTCGGAAAAATACCTGAAATTCCTGCGTTATTTCTTAGTGATCTTCAACCGGAACTTGGGTAAGTATGTGCCTGAAGAAAACCGCGAAGAGATTTACGGTATTTCGCTTTCGTGCACAGACGAATTTAACGCTATCGGCACGCCTTACGAGCGTCAGCTCAACTATCATGCCGCGCACGACGTTGGGCATGCAATGCAGGCATATATGCTGGTGGGGTGCAGCTCATTCGGCGCATGGGGAAGCGGGAGCGCCGATTCTACGCTGATCATCGGGCGAAATTTCGACTTTTTCGTAGGAGATGATTTTGCTAAAAACAAAGTGGCGGCGTTTTACAATCCCGACAAAGGCTATAAATTTGCATCGGTTTGTTGGATCGGCATGACGGGAACGCTGTCGGGAATGAATGAAGCCGGGCTAACCGTTACTATCAACGCTTCCCGGGCCTCCCTGCCCACCGGCTCGGCAACGCCTGTTTCTATCCTGGCGCGTATTATTTTGCAGTATGCCGCTACGATTGACGAAGCGTACGAAATTGCGCAATCGCACAAAACATTTGTAGCCGAGAGCCTGCTCATCGGTTCGGCAAAGGACGGTAAAGCGGTAATTATCGAAAAATCGCCCGATAAAACGGCGATCTGGCAATCATCGTCCGACCGGATCGTATGCACGAACCACTATCAGTCCGACGTTTTCAGGGATGACCCGAAAAACAGGGAAAATATACGCGCCACGGACAGCGATTACCGTTGGCGGAGGATGAACGAATTGCTCGACCGCGCAGGAAAGATGGACTACCAAAAGGCTGCCGGGGTTTTGCGCGATACGCTGGGCTTGCAGGACAAACTCATTGGGCTTACCAACGAAAAGTCCATTAATCAGTTCATTGCCCACCACTCGGTGGTTTTCAAGCCGCAGGAACTGAAAATGTGGGTTTCCACCACACCGTGGCAACTGGGCGAATATGTGATGTATGACCTGGGCGAAATTTTCGGGAAAATGGACAGTGCGAAAATAACGGTTTCCGCTGTGAAACCCGGTTTGAGTATTGAACCCGACGGCGGCCTCGCGTCAGGGGCTTACGCGCATGTGCAGGATTACCGCCGGTTGAAAAATGAAATAGGCAATGCCGTAAAAAATAAGGAACCCGTGGGCGCGGCGACGCTGGAAGCATTTTTACAAAGCAATGCCGAATATTTTTATACGTATGAATTGCTGGGAGATTACTCCTTTTCCCGTGGCGAAACCGCCGAAGCGGTCAACTATTGGCAAACGGCGTTGACTAAGGAGATTCCGCAACTGAGGGATAAGGAGAATATTGAGAAAAAAATCAGGAAAAACAATAAGAGATGAAACGCAACACGCATATTCAGTTTGAATCGGCAGATACAATCAAAAAATTCCAGGAGAAATTACTGGCGGAAAACATAGAATACCTGGCGTCGCGCTCGCCATTCTACCAAAGGATGTTTGCCGAAAACAACATCGATTTCCGGAAAATCCGGACGCTGGAAGATTTGCGAAGCCTGCCTACGACCGATAAGGCCGACCTGCAAAAGCACAATCAGGATTTTATCTGCACGGATCGCTCGGAGGTAATTGATTATGTTACCACATCAGGTACATTGGGCGTGCCCGTAACGTCTGTGCTGACCGATAACGACCTCAACCGCCTGGCTTACAACGAGTACCTTTCATTTACCACCGCCGGTTGCTCGTCCGCCGATGTGATGCAACTGATGACCACGCTCGACCGCCGGTTTATGGCCGGACTGGCTTATTATTTGGGCGCACGCCTGCTCGGTGCGGGAATCGTGCGTGTTGGCAACGGAATCCCGCAGTTGCAGTGGGATAGCATCCGCACCGTTCAACCCACCTTTTGTATGGTAGTCCCTTCTTTTTTGCTCAAACTTATTGAATATGCCGAACACAACGGCGTAGATTACAACGCGAGTTCCATAAAAAAAGCCATCTGCATCGGCGAGAACCTTCGCAACCCCGATTTCAGCCTGAACACGCTGGGGCGGCGCATCCATGAAAAGTGGCATGCGCTCCAACTGCTGAGCGCTTATGCTTCTACCGAAATGCAGGCGTCGTTTACCGAGTGTGAACGCCAAAACGGCGGACATCTGCAACCCGAACTGATCATTGCCGAATTTCTGGATGACGACGGGAATCCGGCGCGGGAAGGCGAACCCGGAGAAGTAACCGTTACCACGCTGGGCGTAACGGGAATGCCCCTCTTGCGATTCAGGACGGGCGATATTTGCTGTCATTATACTTCGCCTTGCGCCTGCGGTAGGAATACCCTCCGGTTGAGTTCCGTTGTAGGGCGAAAAGGGCAACTGATCAAGTTCAAAGGCACTACGCTCTATCCGCCTGCGCTTTACGACGTGCTCGACAATATACCGCAGATAAAAGAATATATGATAGACGTATATACCAATGACCTGGGTACGGATGAGATCGTGGTGCGCGTGGGTTGCGAGCATCCTTCGGAAAAATTTGAAAAAGAGCTGAAAGACCTCTTCCGCTCGCGTGTGCGGGTAGCGCCCGCCATTCGGTTTGACTCACCCGAATATATTGCCAAATTAAAATATCCCGAAACCAGCCGCAAAGCCGTTAAGTTTGTAGACCGGAGGTAATGCCTCTCCCAAACCGGGCGGGGCAGGGATCACAGAAAAAAACAAAGCCCCGCCTCACGACAGAACTTTGCTATAAATACAAAAATTAAAAAATCTTTTTAAGAAGTGGTAGATTATTAAGAAGTTGTTTGATTACAATCAACCGGTGTATTTGCTTATAATCAACTGATGCGGTTGATTACTATCAACCGGTCTATTTATTTAAAATCATTGTTGAATTTTATTGCATTAATTGAAATAAGTAGTTCAACAAAATTAGTTTAAATGATAATTTTTAGGCTCCAAATGCGTTATTCCGGCACATTCTCTAATTAAAAATAATATCCCAACTATTTGTTTGTAAAATAGTTGGGATTTTTGTATCTTTACGGACAACCCCGAAAATACGGTTTAGTAGCCAAAAACGGGGAAATCCAAATAAAAAGATATGCGAAAGATACAACAAATAAGTGAAATAACCCAGAGTTTACCCCTTTATCAGGAGAGTGAACTTTTATCCATTTACCGGACGAGTTTCGAGTCGAGTGAGTTGGGAGGCCTGCACCGGGTGTTTCCGTTTTCAGCCATAGCTGAAAGTTTTGGATTGAAGACAAGCAATGCGGGAGGCAAAAGTTTTTTCAGTCCGGAAGGCAAAATAGCCCTGATGCTACTGAAGAGCTACACGGGATTGTCCGACCGCAAACT
>JAISZV010000054.1 GCA_031284475.1 Proteiniphilum sp.
CCGCTAAACCGCCCTGCATCACACAAGGCGTTTTCACTGATTTCCGGACAAAGCCCCCAGCTCTCCAGCACAGCGGCCGCGCCCTGCACGACATATCCGTCAATTTCCCCCGCGGGAGAAAGAATGACTGCCCTATCGTTTAATTGCAGTGACGGAGGTCGCTTCATCTTGTTATTTTGTTATCTATGCATCGATATTGGCATACGTAGCATTTTCTTCTATGAACTCCCGGCGCGGCGCCACCTCTTCGCCCATCAGCATAGAAAAGATAATATCCGCATCGGCGGCATTTTCAATCGTCACCTGTTTCAGCGTACGGTTCTCCGGATTCATCGTTGTTTCCCAGAGTTGTTCGGCGTTCATTTCTCCAAGACCTTTGTAACGTTGCGTATGTACAGCGTTTTCGTTACCATCGGCATATTTGTTGATAAAAAACTGCCGCTGCTGATCGTTATAGCAATACTCCTCTATTTTCCCTTTTTTGCAGAGATAGAGAGGCGGCGTGGCAATATAAACATATCCGCTCTCTATCAGCAGACGCATATAGCGGAAGAAAAAAGTGAGAATGAGGGTATCGATGTGGCTGCCGTCCACGTCGGCGTCCGTCATCAGAATAATCTTATGATACCTCAGTTTCTCTATATTGAGTTCTTTGCTATCTTCCTCAGTTCCTATAGAAACGCCTAAAGCGGTATATATGTTCTTGATTTCGTCGCTTTCGAGCACTTTGTGCGGCATCGCTTTTTCTACATTGAGGATTTTACCGCGTAAAGGAAGAATAGCCTGGAATATGCGGTTGCGTCCCTGCTTGGCCGTACCGCCGGCAGAATCTCCTTCTACCAGGAATATCTCACTCTGCGCCGGATCTTTGCTGGAGCAGTCGGCCAATTTGCCCGGTAATCCTGCGCCCGACAAAGGCGATTTGCGCTGTACCATCTCGCGCGCTTTACGGGCAGCCTGACGGGCCGTAGCAGCCAGGATCACTTTTTCCACAATCACCCTGGCCTCTTTCGGATGTTCCTCCAGATAGTATTTCAGCGCCTCTCCTATTGCCTGATCCACAGCGCCTATTACCTCGCTGTTTCCCAGTTTTGTTTTGGTCTGCCCTTCAAACTGCGGCTCGGCCACTTTCACGGAAAGCACGGCTGTAACCCCTTCACGGAAATCGTCGCCGCTGATCTCCACTTTCACCTTATCGAGCATCTTGGAATCTTCGGCATACTTCTTCAGCGTACGGGAAAGACCGCGCCTGAACCCCGTGAGGTGTGTTCCGCCCTCAATGGTGTTGATATTGTTTACATAAGAAAAAATGTTTTCATTGTACGTATCATTATAAGTAAGCGCAATCTCGATAGGGATACCTATTTTCTCCGTAACGATATGGATGGGTTCCCGAATGAGCGATTCTTTGTTTTTATCTATATAACGCACAAATTCTTCCAATCCCGTTTCGGAGTAATAACGTTCTATCTTAAAAGCTCCCCTTTCGTTGTGGATCCGTTTGTCGGTCAATGTAAGCGTAACGCCGGCATTCAGGTAGGCCAACTCGCGAAGGCGGGTCGCCAGGATATCGTTCCGGTATTCCAATACGGTGAAAATAGTATCGTCCGGTTTGAAAGTGATAATTGTTCCGGTCTCTTTTGTCTCCCCTACAATTTTCACATCGGCATAGGGTTTACCTTTAGAATACTCCTGTACATAAACATTTCCATCCCTGTGGATCTCCGCTTTCAGATAAACGGAGAGTGCATTCACACAGGAAACGCCCACCCCGTGAAGTCCGCCCGACACTTTGTAAGTACCTTTGTCGAACTTCCCTCCTGCGTGCAATACGGTGAGCACTACCTCAAGAGCCGATTTCTTTTCCTTTTCGTGGTAATCTACCGGGATACCCCGTCCGTTGTCTTTTACCGTAACGGAGTTATCTTCGTTGATGAAAACGTTGATCTCCGTACAGTATCCGGCCAGCGCTTCGTCAATGGAGTTGTCCACAACCTCATACACCAGATGGTGCAGCCCTTTTTCGCTGACGTCTCCGATATACATTGCAGGCCGTTTACGTACCGCTTCAAGCCCTTCGAGCACCTGAATATTTTGCGCGGAATAGCTTCCGCTTGCATTTTTTTTCTCTTCTTCTGACATTTCTTTCAATATATATTAAAACTATCTGTGATTCAAACCTCCGTAAAAGATTCGCCGATTCCTTTAAAACTAAACAAAAGTACGAAAAAATAGTCGTTTTTCCAACCCCTTTTTGTTTTTTTAGAACGTTTGCATTAAGTGATAGAAGCGAAAGTAAAACGTTTTCAGAGAGGCTATAAACAACAAAAGCGGATTATTATCCGCTTTTGTTGTTTATATAATTGTATGGAATATACAGTCTTACAATTCGTAATCAATGGTTGCCCTGCCGATCCTTACTTTTGCAATAAACGCCCCTACTTTTAGGTGTTCGGGGTGTACGGCATAGGTTTTCAGATCTTCCAGCGAATCAAACTCGCTGTCGAGCGCAATATCATAATTTTCAGAGGAAGCGTGGGGATGATTCAAAAAGACCTCTATCTTTCTGATTACGGGAATGAACTGTTTCAGCGCTTCCAGCTTTTCCTTGACAATGAGAATGTTTTCCGCTTTAGTATTCCCTTCGGCCTCTTCCGCCAGTTTAAAGAATACCAGATGCTTTACCATCTTAACTCAAGCTGTTCACATGAGAAGCCAGTTTCGACTTCAGGTTATTGGCTTTGTTCTGGTGTATTACATTCTTCTTAGCCAGTTTGTCGAGCATAGAACAAACTTCGGGGTACATCTTCTGTGCCTCTTCTTTGGAAGTGAGCGTACGTAATTCCCGCACCTTATTTCTGGTAGTGCGCGATACGTATCTGTTTGCCAAACGACGAACTTTGGTTTGCCTGATTCTCTTTACGGATGATTTATGATTTGCCATTTCTGTTGACGCGTATGTTTTAATTTTTTTATATAAAATGTAGCCCATAGGGGAATCGAACCCCTCTTTCAAGAATGAAAATCTTGCGTCCTAACCGATAGACGAATGGGCCCTTTTGGGCGTGAACCCTATGCAAAAGATGTTGCCTCCTCAATTGCGGGTGCAAATATAAAACGATTTTCTCAAAACGCAAAACTTTTCGTTTAATTTTCTTCTTTTTTCTTTTTAGCTTCTTTCCGGGATTCTTCGCAAGTTCAATTATACTTCACGCTGCCATGTTTT
>JAISZV010000131.1 GCA_031284475.1 Proteiniphilum sp.
AAAAGAGGCTGTATCAAAATAGAAAATAGGCCTTTGAGAATTGAATATTTGGAATTGTTCTCCGATCGGAGTACGAATACAAAGGCAGTTTCGCTAAATAGGTAAAATTTAGAACCGGAAAACGGATAAAATAGTTACTTTTTCTGTTTTCCGGTTCTCTTTTGTTTTCTCCTGTCATTAAAGTGTAAAAGTTGAGATTATCCTTGTTTTCAGGGCATGGAAAGCCAGGAAGTGAAAAGATTCACGCACACTCCTGATAAAGGGGTAAAATCTGGGTTATTTCACTTATTTGTTGTATCTTTCGCATATCTTTTTGATTGGATTTCTCCGTTTTTGGCCGTGAAACCGTATTTTCGGGGTTGTCCGTAAAGATACAAGAATCCCAACTGTTTTACAAACAAATAGTTGGGATATTATTTTTAATCAGAGAACGTGCCTAATCAGAGAACGTGCCTACGAATAACAAAGAGGGTGAAATCACATTGTGATACACCCTCTTTGTAATGGGAATTTCCCTTATTTATCAGATACCCAACTTTGTTTTTACCTGTTGTGTAATGTCTACGGCTGAGGGGGTGATATACGTGAATGGGGATTGTTCGGAAGATATGTCATAAACAAATATATATTTGTTTTCATCTCCCACAGCCTTAATGGCGTCCATTATCTTCTTGTTCACCGGTTCGATCAGTTGCTGTTGCAGTTGTCCCATTTCCTGCTGGCTGTTCTGCATGTAGGTTTGATACCTCTCCTGGATCTGTACCATTTGTTTTTGCTGGTCTTGTTTTACGGCGTCGGATGTAGCAGGATTTTTCTCAAATTCTTCTCTTTTCTTGTTGAATTCGTCCTCCAGCGCCTGAATATTCTTCCTGATCTCTTCCCCTTTGGCGTTAAGTTGGGTTTCAATACCGGAAAGTTCGGGCATCGCAGCAAAGACCGCCTGGACATTGATTGTGGCTACTTTCACCTCTTGTGCCATGGCAGCCAACGGAGCCAAAGCAATAAATAAAATCAATAATTTCTTTAACATGATTGCTATTTCTAATTTTTTTAGTTGGTAATTCGATAAGAAATCGGCTACAAAGATAATCTATTTATTTTTAATAACCTAACCTTGAAAGTACCTGATCGCTGATATCTATACCGGGCGAGGCAAAAATGATTGATGTAGCGGAAGCCCTGTCTATCACGATGGCATAGCCCGACTCGGTGGAAACCGCTTTCACGGCTTCATAGATATCATTTTGTATGGGTTTGATAAGTTCTTCCTGCTTTTTAAACAACTCGCCCTGCGCGCCGAAATATTTATTCCGGAGTTCCTGGATGGCGTTTTCTTTTGCTACAATTTCGTTTTCACGTTTGGTTTTTTCATCTCCAGCCAGGAATGTAAGGTCAGTCTGGTATTTTTTATACATGGCGTCAACTGTTTCTACCTCTTTGTCCACCTCGTTCTGCCATTGTTGTGAAAATGACTCAAGTTGTTTGTTGGCGCTCTCATAGGCAGGGATCCTTTTCAGGATATACTCCATATCTATCAGGGCGTACCTTTGGGCGTAAGTGTTCCCCACGGCCAATGCCATGAATATCCCTATTAAAAAAAATGCTTTCTTCATAATGATTTTATTTTTTCGCTATGCACGTTATACAAATCGGTTGTTATTTGCTTCGCGTTATTCGTTTGCTTCGCCCTCGTTGTTCTGTTATGCTGTTGTTCGTGCTTCGCACGTAGTTTTTTTAATTACCATCGAATAACCGAATCGCTTTTTCTCCTATCCACATTTTTAAAGACGGCCTCGGTATTGAAATGTTTACAAGTATCTCAATAAATTATGTTAAACCCGGCCGGATCGAGGTGAATCCTGTTGATCAGAATTCCTGCCCGATAATAAAGTGGAACTGACTTCCGCCCCTTTCTCTGCTGCCCCGTCCGTACACCGTGTCGAACCCATATGCCCAGTCGATTCCCATCAATCCGATCATCGGCAGGAAGATGCGCGCACCCACGCCTGCGGAGCGTTTCAGGTCGAAAGGATTCAGATCTTTTACTTCCCACCATGCATTTCCCGCTTCCAGGAACGCCACGCCATAGATGGTGGAATTGGGCTCCAGGATAAACGGATAGCGCAATTCCAGGCCGAGGCGCGTATAAGCGCGGGCCTGCTGCGCGATTGAGTTATTCTCATATCCCCGCAATGCAATATTTTCCGTGGCGAAAGTAGTGGTATAGCCGGTCATTCCGTCACCTCCCACATCGAACGTTTCAAAGGGAGTCAATTTATTTTTGTTATAGTGTCCCAGTATTCCGAACTCAACTCTGGTTGCCATTACCGGTGTTCTTTTTACCGTCAGGGGGGCCAGCGGCGTGAAGGTACGGATTTTCAACTTCCATTTATGGTATTCGTTCCATTTGTATTTTGCCGGGTCGGAGTCAGACATAGCGGTATAGTTATTGCCGTCCCACAATGAGACGGGAGGGGTAGCGCTGACGCTTAAAGTAAATTGGGATCCGAAACGCGTATAAATAGGGCTGTCTGTGGAGGTACGGGAGAGTGTCAATCCGAGCGAGATACTGTTACTTTTCCCTGTTTGGAACGGGAAATAGTTGTAGCTCCAATTCTTCAGCAAATAGAGTTGGTAGCCTAATTCTGCCGTAAATAGAAAGTAATCGTCGGGCCATTCGAGTTGCTTTCCGTATCCCAGGGAGACGCCTATCATATTGAACACCTGATTTGGGTCGTAGGCATATTCGTAAGCATTACTATAATAATCGTTATATCCTCCATATCCGCTATATCCTCCATACCCGCTATATCCGCCGTATCCGTACATGTAGGGATTGTAATAACTGTTCTGGCTGTAATACTGTTGGTTCAATCCGGTCATCCTTGAATAGTAAGCGCTGAACGATAGATTGTTGGGCCTTTTTCCGCCGAACCAGGGTTCCATAAACTGAAACTGGTAAGACTGATAATACTGGCCGTTGGTTTGTGCGCTCAATACGAGAGTCTGCCCCTCTCCCTGGGGAATGATTCCCCTATGCATGGAGGGATTGAGCAGGTTTTTCAGGGAAAAGTTGTTCAAACGTAAACTGAGCTTACCTACTAATCCTGTTACGCCCCATCCGGCGGAAAACTCGATCTGGTCATTTCCTTTCGAGGTCAGCGGATAGGTTATATCCACCGTTCCGTCTTCGGGATTGGGATTGATTCCCCCCGATATGTCGGCCGAAAGGGCTTCGGGATCGAAGTGGCCTGTCTGTGCAATTTCACGCACGGAACGGAGGAGGTCTTCTTTGCTGAATACCGCGCCCGGTTTTGTTCTTAGCTCACGGCGGATGATGTCTTCATAGAGGCGGTCGTTCCCCTGAATGATCACCCGCTTGATGGTAGCTTTGGGCCCCTCTATCACGCGAAGTTCCAGGTCAACCGAGTCGTTCTCTATATTGATTTCCATCGGGTCTATGTTGGAGAACAGGTAACCGTTATTCTGGTACAGGTTTACGGCTGCATCTTCATCGGAGACCAACCTTTCCTGCAATTTCTTTTGGTTGTAGACGTCGCCGGGGGACATATTAAGCAATTGTCCCAGTTGTGAAGAGGGATAATGCGTATTTCCCACCCAGTTGATGGAGCGGATATGATACAGCGGCCCCTCATCTACTACAATATCTATGCTTACCGTTTTTTCATTGTATTTGTAAACCGAGTCACGAAGAATTTCAGCATCGCGATATCCCTCTTCATGGTATTTATTGATAAGATTGTTTTTGTCTTCTTTATAAAGGTCGTCCACAAACTTTTTGGCGCGGAAGAGATTAATCAGTTTTCCTTTCTCATTGGTTTTTTTCATCGCCCACTTCAGCTTGCGGTCCGAAAGCGCCTCGTTTCCTTCAATATTGATACTGTTTACCTTTAGTTTCTCTTTTTTATCGACCGCGATTTCCAGTACCACCTGGTTTCTCTGGGTGGAGTCGGGACGCTGCATAATCCTTACTTCCGCGTCGCCGAACCCTTTTTCCGAGAAGAAGCTTTTGATGATCGTTTCCGCGCGGGATATTTGGGGAGGGGTAATTTGATTTCCCTTTACGACGCCTAATTTCTTCTCAATGTCATCCTGTTCGCTTTTCTTCATACCTATATAACGGATATTACTTACACGCGGCCGGTCAGTCAGGTGTATCTCCAACCAAACGCTGTCGCCCTCGATCTTATTCTGCAATATCTTTACATCGGAAAAAAGCCCATGCCGCCAGAATTTTTTAACGGCATTGGTGATGGCGTCGCCGGGGATTTGTATCTCCTGTCCTTTGGACAACCCGGAAAAGCCTACAAGTACAAACTTCTGATCCTCATACATGGTACCTTCCACGCCCGTCACATCAATATTGGCTATATGATACTTTTTTGGGGGAGCGGTATAGTTCACGTCAGGTTGGCCGGAAGCAGACAGGGGTATGGTGTCATTGGTCTGCGCCATCGACACAAACTGCGACAGCATGATAAATAACAGGAGTAAATGAGATATTTTCTTCAACATTGTGATATTTTTCTCTTAAGAAACAAAATTAAAACTCAAGCGTTTCAGTACATTTTTTGAACGGATAAAAACGTTCTTTATGCTTTTCTCCTACTCTCTTGTTTTGCGGAGAACTGTTTTTTATTGAGCGCTATCTATTTGTTCACTGGTTTTGCCGTACCTCCTTTCCCGCCGCTGGTATTCGAGAATCGCTTCGTATAACGTTTCTTCGCCGAAATCGGGCCAAAAAGTATCGGTAAAATAAAGTTCTGCATAGACACATTGCCACAACAGAAAATTGCTTATTCGTTGTTCGCCTCCGGTTCGTATCAGCAGGTCGGGATCCGGAAGACCCCGTGTGGTAAGATAATTGGCGAGGGTTTCTTCATCAATATCTTCTACCCGTAAGACTCCTTTTGCTACGTCGGCGGCTATCTTTCTTGATGCTGTGGTAAGTTCCCATTTTGATGAGTAACTTAATGCAAGCACTAAAGTAAGCCCTGTTCCTCCCGCCGTTTCCCTGATACATTCTTCAAGTGCGGTACGCGTATATTCCGGCAAACGGTGCATATCTCCGATAGAACGGATTCTGACTCCGTTTTTTTTCAGGTCGGCGGTTTCTTTGGAGATGGCATATACCATCAAATCCATCAATCCCTTTACCTCTTCGCTGGGGCGATTCCAGTTCTCAGTGGAGAAAGCGTAGAGCGTAAGATACTGTACCGACGCTTTCGATGCAGACTCCACTACTTTTTTTATTACACTAACTCCCTCTTTATGCCCTTCGCCCCGTTCCAGGCCCCTGGCTTTTGCCCATCGGCCGTTTCCGTCCATAATAATGGCGATGTGGGCAGGAAGGCGATTTTTGTCTATCTTGTCAAGCAACGACATCTTTTTTATGTCTGAGTTGTTAATTCCCGTGGCAGGGGTCTTCACGCAAGCTGAACTCCCATGTCAGAAAAATCATTGTGAATGAGTACCAGTCCCGGTTTTTAAGGAGACTGCTTTCAATGCCGTAAGGACTGTCCAGATTCCATCCGGTGGTTTTTTCAGTAACGTCGAAATCGTCTCTAAACAGTTTTCGCATCGAAAACTCAATACCGATATTCATTCTGTTTTCTAATTTATACTTAAATCCCATTCCTAAAGGGATATTCGCATCAATAAAAGTTTTATCTCCCGTCGCATAGGTAGCGCCCACTCCCGCAAACAGATAAGGAGTATAAGGCTTTGTCCCGAGATAAGCGTACTTGTCGCTATACGGAAAAAAATTGAACTCCACTTGCGTCCCCAACTCTGTCAGCGTGCGGCGAAAAGAGGCTTGGCGTGCGGACGGAAAAGTATTTCCGGAGTCATCGCTCTTTCCTGAAACACTCCCTGCCAATAAGCCGGCTTTGATGCTCCAGAGAAAATGGATGTTGTACCGGAATAGAAGCCCTCCGGCTATGCCCGGATGGAGGTAGAATTTCGTCCTGTTGGCGTCGCCCATATAGAACGAAGTTCCCACAGCGCTTCCAATTTCATACTTATATTCCTGAGCGCGGATGTTTGCGGTGAATGTCGCCGAAAAGAGACCCATTACAAAAAGTGAGACAACGATAGATCTTTCGATTTTCATCCTATTTGAGTATTATTGTCTCAACTCTAACGTATATTTAGCCTATAAATTATCTTTCCGGCCGTAAAAATGGTCTTTTCGATCAATTCAAATCAAACTTATTGAGCCTGCCTTTCCATATATCCACAAGTTGGGTATTGGATGAAGATATTCCGCCGAATATCCATATATAATTGTTTGCATCGGTAATTACCGAAGCATTAGTCCTTTCTGTAAAGTCGCTTGGTAAAGCCTGATTTTCTCCGGCTTCGAGCCATTCCACACCATAATTCTCCGAATACATCAATAGATTTTTTCCGGCAGATGTTGTGATCAGGTAGGGCTTGTCATCGTAAAAAAAGAAGCTGCACCCTTTCAAGATCGCCTCTGCCGGCCTTTTTGATGCGATATATTTAATAGCGCCTTCATCTTCCTGTATTACCCATATATCGTTATTGGGGGTATTATCTGCTTTTGTTCCGCCTGAGAGGTAGATGAATTTGGTGGCATAAGAAGTGCTGCTTTCTATTTTTATTGCCGAAAAATCCGTGACCGGCATATTGGCCGGAATATCGTTCATCAGGGTGATTTCCGAGAAGTCATTGTCTGTATGGGCAAATTTAAGTATTCCGCTGTGATTCACCCCTACCAGAATATTTCCGGAAGAGGTGGAAGGAAGCTCGCCATAGAGCGCTATCACTTCATAATCTGTTTGAACCGAACTCCAGTTGACGCCGTCGGGCGATTGATATACTGAGCCCGAAGCCGTATCAAGCGCATAAATGGCGCTCCCGGATGTGATAAGCGACGAAAGTTCGATAGTATAAGGCATTCCGGAGAGGCTGATTACTTCCCAGTTTTCGCTGCCGGGAGCGAGTGTTGAGACAGCTTTCATTTCCGTTCCCGACCGGTAATAGGTGAAAATCCGGCTATTACAGGCGATGGTCTTTTGGCTTGTTACCGGAGGAGTAAGGTAATTTTCCCTGATTTTTTCCCAAGCGATAATGTAAGGATCCTCCTGGTATATGTTCAGTTGAAACTTATAGTCTTTTGTTGTTACGCCATCGGAAGCATAGGTTTTGATCTCACGCAACCTGAGAATAGGGATTGAATCCGACTTGTTCCAGTAGTAGGTACTGTCCTGATCGCCGAGTTTGAGTTGTATTCCGGTAAATGAATAATAACTATCTGAACTTGTGATTGTCAGTATCACGCTGTCCACATGGAAAAGATAGGGTAGCGGC
>JAISZV010000133.1 GCA_031284475.1 Proteiniphilum sp.
CATCTTCATACATTTCGGAATAGACAAGCATCTTCGCTCTCATCAGCATTAATTCGGGATTACCGGGATGCATCCCCAGCCCTTCATTGATGAGCTTTTCCGCTTCCTCGCTATCACCCTCGGTATTGTAGTATTCGGCGAGCACGGCAAACTCGTCGGCGTCGAAATAGATCTTCTTGCCGAGCGCCCGCATGTGCTCATACTTTTCAATCAATAAATCAATGTCCGATTCGTTATCTTCCATTTACCTTCTCCTGTTGCCGGCTATGTTAAACTGCCGGCCATTAAACTGCCGTCTATTAAAGCCGGCCATTACTTTTTCCAAGAATCTTTGAGGGCTACCGTACGGTTGAACACTAAGGCATTTTCAGTAGAATCGGCGTCTACATTGAAATAACCGATCCGTTGGAACTGAAAACTATCCAGCGGTTTTGCCTCTTTCAGGTATTCCTCCACCTTACACCCTTTTTTCACGATCAGCGAACCGGGATTCAGCAACTCCCTGAAATCTTTCTCCTTCTCCCCGGCCGGATCTTCCACCATGAAAAGGCGGTCGTAGAGCCTTACTTCGGCGTCCAAGCTGTGGGGTACGGAGACCCAGTGGATAGTTCCCTTCACTTTCCGGTTAGAATCGGGCATACCGCTTTTCGTCATGGGGTCATATTCGGCATACACCTCCGACACATTCCCCTTTTCGTCTTTCTTGCATCCGGTACACTTCACAATATAGCCGTTTTTCAGCCGCACCTCGTTTCCGGGAGTCAGGCGGAAATATTTTTTTTGCGCCTCTTCCATAAAATCGTCGCGCTCTATCCAAAGTTCACGGCCGAATTTCACTTTTCTGCCGCCCATGCCTTCATCCTCCGGATTATTGACCGCCTCCATTTCCTCTACCTTCTCCTCGGGATAGTTGGTAAGGATCAGTTTGATGGGATCGATCACGCCCGAAACGCGGATCACACGGGCATTCAGGTCTTCGCGCACGGCATGTTCCAACAGCGACACGTCATTGATTGCGTCGTATTTCGTATAACCTATTCTATCTATGAAATTACGGATCGCCTCGGGCGTATATCCCCTGCGGCGCATACCGGTCAGCGTAGGCATCCGCGGATCATCCCACCCCGAAACCAATTTTTCCTGCACCAATTGCAGTAACTTGCGTTTACTCATCACGGTATAGGTAAGGTTCAGCCGGTTAAATTCGGTTTGCCGCGGACGATAACCGCCGTCGGCCAACTGATCGAGAAACCAATCATACAAAGGGCGGTGCACCTCGAACTCCAGCGTACAGAGCGAGTGCGTTACCCCTTCAAAGTAATCGGACTGTCCGTGTGCGAAATCATACATCGGATAAACTTTCCATTTTGTGCCGGTACGATGGTGCGGGATATGGATTACCCGGTAGATGATGGGATCACGGAAATGCATGTTCGAGGCAGCCATATCTATTTTGGCGCGCAACACCATTTTACCCTCAGGGATATCTCCGCTGTTCATTTTCTCAAACAGTTCCAATGATTCCTCCACAGGACGGTCACGATATGGGCTATGTATCCCCGGTATGGTGGGCGTTCCCTTCTGCCTCGCGATCTCCTCGGCCGACTGTTCATCCACATAAGCCTTGCCCTCTTTGATAAGCTGTACGGCAAAATGCCACAACTGCCCGAAGTAATCGGATGCATAATAAACGTTTTCCCAATGGAATCCCAGCCATTTTATATCCTCCATAATGGAATCCACATATTCCACATCTTCCTTTACCGGATTGGTGTCATCGAAACGGAGGTTACAAACGCCGCCATATCTTTCCGCGATACCGAAATCAAGACAGATGGCTTTGGCATGCCCTATGTGCAGGTAACCGTTCGGTTCAGGCGGGAACCGTGTCTGCATGCGGCCGTCGTTTTTTCCTTCCTTCAGGTCGCTCTCTACAATCTGTTCTATAAAATTAAGGCTTTTACGGTTATCCTCAACTGTAGTTTGTTCTTTTTCCGACATATATACGTTTTAAATAAATCAATGGGTTATTCATTCTCCGGATATAACCTACAAATTTAGCGAAAAATTCAGAAACTGTTTAAAAATTTGATTCAAATAATGGCATGACACCATTTCCGGCGGCCTGCCGCTTTCCGGCGTGGCCCCCACATGCCGCGCCGGGTTTATTTTAATTCATAAAATCCGCCTGTGTGCAGTGTATTTAAACAAAACAATTGTATTTTTACGACGCGTTAAAAACGAAAACAGGATTTATGCAAAAAGGAAATGAACTGATTACGCTGGCACAGCGCATCCGTGCCATATCTCAAACAGGAATCAGTTATTCGCACAACGAGTATGAAATCGAACGTTGCAAGGAACTGATCGAAATCAGCAACCGGATAGCCACTCTTGTTTCCGGCGTGCAGGAAAAGGAAATAGAGGCGTGCTATCTTCCCGTGAAGGAATATGTCACGCCCAAGGTCGACGTTCGGGCGGTGGTATTCAATGAAAAGGACGAGATATTGCTGGTACGGGAGAAAACGGACGGATGCTGGGCGCTGCCGGGCGGATGGGCGGACGTAGGTTTCACACCGGGGGAAGTAGCCGTCAAGGAAACCCGGGAAGAATCCGGTTTGGAAGTCCGCGCCGAACGACTGCTTGCCGTGATGGACAAGCGTTGCCATGCACATCCGGCCGGTCCGTTTTATGTCTACAAGTTTTTTATTCTCTGCGAACTGCTGGGCGGAACATTTACCGAAACATTCGATATTCTCGACAAAGGCTTTTTTGCCCTAAACCGCTTACCTCAGCTTTCTACGGAGCGAATTCTGCCGGAACAGATCCGGCTGATGGACGAACTGCGCCGCCACCCGGAAAGGCCTGCGTATCTGGATTGAAGAAAAACAGCAAGGGAGAGGCGTTCCGATGGCGTTACGGAAGTCAAAATGACTACATTCCTCTCCCCTTTTTTTTACTTTCTTACCAGCTTCAGTTCATCAATCAGATGCGAAGCGCCCATCACCTTATCAATCATATATAAAACGTAACGGATATCCACGCTTATAACGCGTTGCATTTCCGGTTCAAAGAGAATATCGCCGCTCAGCGACTCCCAGTTTCCGTCGAACGCCAATCCTACGAGTTCCGCGTTCCCGTTCAAGACAGGGCTGCCGGAATTTCCGCCGGTGATATCGTTGTTCGACAAAACATTGATTCTCATCACCCCTTCCGGGCCGGCATAGCGTCCGAAATCGCCTGAGCGGATAGCGGCCAGGATATATTCCTGCACGTTAAATTCGGGATCTCCCGGTTTCTGTTTCTCCAAGATACCCTGCGAGGTAGTATAATAGTTGTACCATACGGCGTCGCGCGGTTGGTATCCGCTCACCGTCCCGTAGCTCATACGCTGGGTGAAATTGGCGTCGGGATAAAAAATCTTGTCGGCGTCCATCTCCATAAGGGCGGCCATAAACTCACGCTCGCCTTTGAGCATTTTCTCATAGGCAGGCATTATCTGTTCCGATAATTCATATCCCGTATCGGCAGTCGATAACGCCAGTTCCATCGCCGGGTCTTGGGTGAGTATCTGGGTATCCGCCGATTTAAGCAGTTCCAGCAAATCTTCCAGCGAAGTGAACCGCGAGTTGGCGAACAGCCAATCGGCATATTGTTCGTAATCTCCGCCGAATTCCTCTTTCACTTTTTGGTAGATATCGGGATGATACTGCTCCGGAACACGTTCGGCGTAGAGTTTCATCAGTACGGGAAGCGCTTTCCTGTCGAGCGCCGGTTCATAATTCTTATACGCCTCAATGAAACGGTCGATGATGAAAGCCTGCTTCTCCTCTTCGGTTCCATCGCTGTCGAATTGCAGGATGGTATTGGCAAACCTTATCAACTCAATGCCGTTATTAAATACTTCTATAAAATAGGTGATATAAAGCGCCAGGTCGCCGGAACCGGTATAGGCGTCTTCCAGCGTAGCAAGCGTATTACCGTATCCGGCCCGGCGGACAGGGCTACCGTTGATCCATTCGGTTAATCTTGCCTCCAGTTTTTCTTTTTCAGGTAGTACTCCCAGGTTGGAGAGCGCTTCGTTCATCCCCATGGAATTTTTCCAGTAATTGGAGCTGCCGGCATACTTGTTCGCATATTTAATGCGGATGGTATCGTTTTTGGTCATCGCATCCCACCAGATATCTTGTTTGGCGCCTCTCACCTCGATACGGGGTTTATTCTCCGACTCTATCCGCTGGCGAATGCCCCATGACGACATATAACGCTGCGTACTGCCGGGATAACCTATCGTCATTGCATAATCGCCATCGGTTACGCCTTTTAATGATACGGAAACTACATATTTAGGTTTATAAGGCACATTTTCGCCGCTGTAATCGGCCGGGCGGTTGTCTTTGCCGGCATAGACGCGGAATACCGAAAAATCACCGGTATGGCGCGGCCACATCCAGTTGTCGGTATCTCCTCCGAATTTTCCTACCGACGAGGGGGGAGCCGTAACAAGGCGCACATCGCGAAACAGGTCATAGAGCACCATATAATACTTGTTGCCGGAGTAGAAAGGAATTATCCGCACAGAGGTAAAAGGGTCATTCTCATACTCCTCCATCAATGCGGTGGTAAGAGAATCTATAAGATTTTCCCTCTCTATCTCGCCGAGCGCCGAAGGCACATGAGGCATAATCCGTTCCGTTACGTCCGTCATCGACCTCAGGAACGACACGGTAAGCCCGTCGGCAGGCAACTCATCGCTCCGGAGTTTCGCTACAAACCCGTCTTTCAGGTAATCATGCTCCACCTCGCTCAGTTTCTGAATTGCGCCATACCCGCAATGGTGATTGGTAAATATCAGTCCCTGATCGGAAACCGCCACGCCGGTACATCCTCCGCCAAAGATCACCACTGCGTCTTTTAACGACGGGTTATCCTCATCGTATAACTGATCTGCGGGAAAAATAAATCCCAACTCTTTCATACGGGCAACGCTTTCGCTGCTCAACTCTTTGAGCAACCACATACCCTCGTCGGCTTTCACCGTCAACGCCGCAAGAAGTATTGCGACCAACAAACCCGATCTCTTCATAAATTGCTTTTTTTGTGTACGTCTGCTTTTTTGAAGCAAACTTCTGATTACCTTATTATTGTTCTTGATTCTCCTCTATTATCTTACTTTCCTTATTCATACTCCCGGTTTCTCCTCTCCCAACTTCTCCTTTTCCAATTTCCCCTCCCTGGTTTCTTATTTAACTACGCCTGTTTTGTTTCCTCCGCACCACTTCCCTATCACCGGCAGTTTCCGCAAAGGTATCTCCTTTTTGATAACCGCGAAAAGATATACCCCAATCAACAGCGTATCAACCGTCAACCGGAGCCATAGGCCGGGCACATTATTATAAACCTGCATAATTCCTGCAAAAAGGATCATAGACAGGAGAAAGAAGAACCCGGCAGACTTGAGGTCATACGGGATAGGATAGTTCTTTTGCCCCAGGAAATAGGAAACCAGCATCATGGCAAGGTTGGCGATGAACGACGCCCATGCGCAGGCCATGTAACCGAACCGGGGGATAAAGAGGATATTGATGGCTATGGTAACGGCAAATCCAAAGGTAGACATATACGCCCCCCAGCGGGTTTGGTCGGTAAGTTTATACCACAGCGAGAGATTAAAATAAACGCCGAAAAAGAGTTCTCCCAGGAGCACAATAGGCACTATTTTCAATCCCGCATGATACCGTTCGGGTATCAGGCACTTGATAACATCAATATAACCGACGGTTACCAGAAAAATCAGCAATCCGAAAATGATGAAATATTTGGTTGCATCGCCGAACGAGCGGCGGTTGTCGGCTGCATCTTTATTTTTCGCGAAGATAAAGGGCTCGAAGGCATAACGGAAAGCCTGGGTGAACATCACCATAATGACGGCAATCTTAAAATTCTGCCCGTAAATACCCAGTTCCCTGAACGCCTCGGCTTTGTAGGGATATACCCAGGGAAAAATGATCTTGTCTACCGTTTGGTTCAATATACCCGCCACGCCCAGGATAAGTATGGGAAACGAGTAGTGCAGCATCTTGCGCAGCAACACCCGGTCGAAAGTAAACCTGATTTTCAGTTCAGGAGACGTCATCAGGAACTGGATAACCGAAGCGGTAAGATTGGATATAAGTACATAATCGACTCCCCGGCTAATATCGAACCATGAAAAAGCGTCAGGAAATAGCGTTTGCAACCAAGGGCAAGCTAAGAAAAAGAAAAGGTTTAAAAGGATGGTCAACGCTACATTGGCGATCTTGATCGCTGCAAAACGGATGGGACGCTTTTTAAACCGGAGATTGGCAAACGGAATAGCGCCCAGCACATCGAAACAGAGTATAACCACCAGCAGAAGCAGATAGTGAGGTTTCATTTCCGCTCCGCCCAGCACAAAAGCTGCCGGCTTCAGGAAAAACAGCGCCGCCACAAAGAAAAGCAAGGT
>JAISZV010000176.1 GCA_031284475.1 Proteiniphilum sp.
AATTAATGCATTGTTCTCGATTGATTAACAGTCTATTGAGAGTCTTATTTTTTAATGGCGGCCATTAGAACGAACACTTATTATCAGCTCGTTATATACTAATGGATATTTTGGGTTTATTTGATAGCGATTTTCCGGGTGAGCTTGCCTATTTTTATAATGTAATAGCCCTTCGGAAGGGATAGAACGTATTGATTGGTGCCTGCTTTTACACGGCGGTTATATACTTTCATTCCCATAATATTGTATATTTCGAGTAGTTCGTCTTTAGGAAGATTTTCAATAATAAGCCGGTTTTCAGTTAGTTTGATCTTGGTCTTGTTCCGCAGTTCCTCTCCATTTTGCGATTCTTCCGATAAGTTTTGCAATCGCGTAGTGTCTTGGGATTCTCCTCTGTTTTGGACTCTTTCCGGATTCTGCGGCTCTCCCATGTTTTGAGGCTCTATTATATTTTGCCGTTCCGTTGTTTTATGCGGCCTTTCCATTTCCATAGCAAACCGGCCGGGGTTTTCCCGGGCAAACAAGGGAAAACCGGCTCCACAGGTAAGGCATACCATCAAAAAGAGGAAACAGCATCGTTTCATAAAACCTCGTTTGTATTGCTAATAGTATGGCAAAGTTTTACTAAGCGCCAATATAGCCGATTGTTTATAAGGCGGTTTTTTGAAGAAACCGATCCGTTGATTGCAAAAATACAAAAAGGATGTAAAAATTCACATGATTCCGGTATAATTATTCGTTAAATATAGCCTGCTACAATCCAAAGACTTTTCCTTCACCGGCAAGTTCCGTATTGGGGAAAACAGCGACGGCTTCTTTTAAAATTACTTCCAACTCATTGTATCGCGAAGAATAATGACCGATTACCAGTTGCTTTGCATTTGCCGCTCCGGCGATCTCCGCAGCTTGACGAGCCGTTGAATGATAAGTTTCGCCGGCGCGCGCCAGTTCGCTTTCGGCAAAAGAGGCCTCGTGGTACAACAGATCTACGTTTCTTATATAGGGAATGATCTCAGGGGCATAGGCCGTATCGGAGCAATAGGCGTATCTGCGGGGAGGATTACCCGGAAGGGTGAGTATGTTGTTCCGGATAACGGTACCGTTAGGCGTTACAAAATCGGCTCCCTCTTTAATTTCCGCTATCCGTATGAAAGGTATTTGGTAAAAATCAATCATCTCGCGGATGATATGCCTGGGCGATTCTTTCTCTTCAAAAAGAAATCCGTTGGTAGCAATGCGATGTTTCAACGGGAAAGAAGATATCCTGATCGACTTGTTTTCAAAGAGTAACTCCTGCCGTTCGGGATTTAACGGAAACAGTTTGATTTTATACGACATATATTTTCCCATATAGGTCAAAAATGGATTTATCAGGAAGTTGATCTCTTTATGCGCGTAAATATGAAGGTCTCCGCTCCTTCCAAGTATGCTGAGAGTGGAGAGTAGTCCGGGTAATCCGAAAATATGGTCGCCATGCAGGTGTGAAATGAATATGCTGTGGAGTTTATTCATTCGGGCCTTGAACTTCTTCATCTGAAGTTGTGTCCCTTCGCCGCAATCGATCATGAACAGTTTTTCGTTCAGATCCACTAATTGCGAAGGCGGATGGTGCATGGTGGTAGGCATAGCCGAGCCGCAACCCAATATGATTACCTGAAATTTGTTCATATTAACGGATTCCGATGAGTTTATGTATCTGAAGACTCAGCGCCCACAATGTGTTCTCCTTCACAAGGCGCACACAGTAATCTATATTCTCCTGAATAGTATTATTGTTATCGAAAATAGGGCTTAAGAAATGATATTTCGCTCTGGGGAGAGTATCTATATCCGGCAACGGATCTCCTTTCCGGATGGGAAAACGCAGTTCGTCCACTTCCGGAATCAACTCCCTGACCTTCTCAAATTGTTGCTTAGGACTACAGGCTATATAGTCAATACCGGCAGGCGCCCTTCTCGTGCCATTGGTTTCTATGGCTTGTAGGTAGCCTTTTTCCTTAAAGAGCGCAACAACAGCGTCGTTGAGTTGTAAAGTAGGCTCTCCGCCCGTCCAGATGATCCATTTACAGCCATACGGTTCAATTTCTTGCAGAATCTCATCTGTCGTCATCTTCGCGCCCCGCTCGAAATCGGTGTCGCAGAAACTACAGGCGAGGTTGCATTTGGCCAGACGGATAAAAACGGACGCTTGTCCCACGCGTCCCCCTTCACCCTGAAGCGAGTAAAATATTTCATTTACATTCAGGTTCATAAATAGCTGATGTTTTGGGAGTTTCGCTTACTTCCACAGCATAGAGCTCCGGAATACGGGGTTTAAATACGTCGTACAGCATCTTTGCCAGGTTCTCGGCCGATGAATTGAGCGGCGAGAGAATATCATTGAGATTCCGGTGGTCTAATTGGGCGCCGATATACTCTTCCACCATTTTCAATTCGGTATAATCACGTACAAAACCCTGTTTGTTCAATTCCTTCGACCGAAGATGAACGGTTACCACGTAATTATGCCCATGCAAGCGGCTGCACGGGTGCTCGTAAGGCAACCCGAAAAGGGAATGCGCCGCCGAAAAAGAGAATGCTTTGCTTATCTTGTACATGCTGAATTGGGAAGTTTGATTTGGGATTTGGGATTTGGGATTTGGGGGCTGGAGGTACGGAGGTGGTTCTATTTTGATCTTGGTTCTTGGCTCTTGGTTCTTGGCTCTTTCTCTAACTTAAGATAGGTTCTGAGCGGATAATGATCCGAATATTTCACTTTATCTCTCTTCGCCCGGTAGGCTTTTATATTTTCGCTGTGCATAATATGATCAATACGGAAAAGGAACAGATCTTCGTGATAGGTGACGCCTGGCCCAAAAGCGGTGGAGACGTATGCATCCTTTAATCCTTTCTTCATCCGGTGATAGGCGTATGATATGGGGGTATCGTTGAAGTCGCCGCAAATAATAACCCCATGCGTATCCTGCTTGTCGACGAACTGTTTTACCTTCTCAACTTGTTGCGCCCGCATCCGGTAAGCGCTTCCCAGCCGGGTGCGGATATTGCTGGCCACCTGTTCGAGCCGTACCGAATCGGCATTCTGAAGAAAATCGTTATACAATTTCTTATCTTCCGGCTTTATATTGTTTGACTCCAGGTGGACGTTGGCCACGGTGTATCTTTTCCCGTTTATATTAATGGTATAGACGGCCGCCCCGTTGTAGGAGGACTCGAATATCACCTCATGCGTTTTTTCGATCGGATATTTCGAGAAACATGCCAGCCCGTAGATATGGTATTTTCCCGAAGATTCCAAACCGGTGACCGAACGATAGGGATATTGGTTGAGAATCCCGTTCACATCGCGTTGAGCGAAAATGGACTGTCCCGTTTTACTCACCAGGTATTCCTGCAAGCAAACAATATCGGCGTCGGTATCGGCAATATAATCGAGTATAGGATGTTCGGACGCATCTTTATTTTTTTCCTGAGGAAATCCTTGTACATTATAAGTCAGTACTTTGATGCTTCCTTCCGGTTCCTTTTTGCCGATAAAATGCATCGGAAAGAATGTGGTTACGGGTTTGTAACAGAGGAGGATTGCCGATAAGGAGATTAAAGCGAGTTTCCATTTTGAAAAAATTATCCAGAAAGCCAGGTAACCGATATTGACAATCAGTATCAGTCCGAACCCCAATCCGATGTATGAGAACAGATTGGTTTTCAGAGGAGAAACCTGCCATGAGAGGAGTGAACAGAAAAGCAGAATGATGGCTAATAGGTTGGTCGCGAAGACGCCCCATTTAATCATATCGGTGAATTTCAGTTTTTTATTTCTTGCTCGCATCGAAAAGTTTCCTTTTTTCTTCTGATGATAAACTACTGTATCCCGATTGTTTCAACTTGTCCAAGATGGCGTCGATCTCTTCCTGTTCCGTATGTTTGCGTTCGTTATATTCCCAGTCGGTTTCGTGCCGCGCATGTTTCACTTTCATTCTCGGCGTATACCTGCGCGGTTTAAATAAGCCTACAAACCAATCGATTGTCCGGCTCATCCACCGGGTAATATCTTTTCCCTTCTTATACCGGATTGCGAAAAAGTAACCTAATAGCGCACCTCCTATATGCGCCACGTGCCCACCGGGATTCAAGGGATTGCCAAGAGAGAGAAAGTCGAGTACAAAAGCGAAAACGGCAATATAGACAATTTTTACAGGCCCAATAAACAGGAGGTTCACCTGCACATCGGGACGATAGAAAGCAACCCCCATCACAATGGCCATCACCGCTGCCGATGCTCCTATCATCCAGCTTCTTTCCATTTCCGTATAATAGGGAATGGTATTGAATGCGATTACATAGAGCATTGCGCCGGCCA
>JAISZV010000275.1 GCA_031284475.1 Proteiniphilum sp.
AATATCTCCCGCACTGTTCGGCGTTCGTTCGGGAACTTCGGAAAATCTCCCGCGCTATGCAACCTTCATTCAAGTAATCTTTAAACATTTCCCGCGCATATATCATTTTACCCCTGCCTGAGTCGCCGTAAAGGGCGTAAATGCAAACTATCCGTTAAACGCCACTAAGTTACAAAATTTTCTTTCGTATTCTGCAAATTTTTCTCAGGTTTTTATTTTTTAATCTGAAAAAAAATTACCTGAGGCTTGTTTCGGGGAGAATCATCATAGAAACCAAAGGTTTCCGGAGCCAAATTATTATCCGGATAAAAATGAATAATGCCGGGGCGAACCGCAAGGAATTTCATCCTGCCGCTTTCAACCTTATCACATTATTATTATCTTTGCAACCGCAAACAAAAAAGGAACGTCCGGCAAACGTTACTCCGGCATTCGGCAAACATTACTCCAACATTTTCGTTAAGCCGAATGATCGGAAGACAAACTTATCCGGATTATGCCGTAGCGATAATTGGAAATCGAAGAGCGAAGGCAGCTCAAAATGCCTGATGAAATTGAATTGTAATAAGATGGCTAAAGAATTAAAGGAACTCACGCTCCGCAGTAAAGATTACTCCCAGTGGTATCTCGATTTGGTAATCAAAGCGGAACTGGCAGAGAACTCCGCCGTGCGCGGTTGTATGGTAATCAAACCCTATGGTTATGCGATATGGGAAAAGATACAGCGTCAATTAGACGATATGTTCAAGGAAACGGGACATGAGAACGCCTATTTCCCGCTCTTCATCCCCAAGTCTTTCCTTAGCCGTGAAGCCAACCATGTGGAAGGATTCGCCAAAGAGTGCGCCGTAGTAACGCACTATCGCCTGAAAAATGCGCCCGACGGCAGCGGCGTAGTGGTAGACCCCGAAGCAAAGCTCGAAGAAGAACTGATAGTGCGCCCAACCTCCGAAACCATTATCTGGAGCGCCTATAAGAATTGGATACAGTCATACCGCGACCTGCCTATCCTCATCAACCAGTGGGCCAACGTAGTGCGCTGGGAAATGCGTACGCGCCTTTTTCTCCGCACGGCCGAATTTCTTTGGCAGGAAGGGCATACGGCCCATGCCGATAAGGAAGAAGCAATAGAAGAAGCAACGAGGATGATAGGCGTTTATGCCGAGTTTGCAGAGAAATATATGGCCATGCCGGTAATAAAAGGATTAAAATCGGAATCCGAACGGTTCGCCGGCGCCATCGACACCTACACCATCGAAGCGTTGATGCAGGACGGCAAAGCATTGCAATCGGGCACATCCCACTTCCTGGGGCAGAACTTCGCCAAAGCATTCGACGTACAGTTTACCGACCGGAGCGGAAACCGCGACTATGTATGGGCCACTTCCTGGGGCGTTTCTACCCGGCTGATGGGCGCGCTCATCATGTCGCACTCCGACGACAACGGGCTGGTGCTTCCTCCCAAGCTGGCGCCCTACCAGGTAGTAATTATTCCTATCTACAAAAACAGCGAACAGTTGCAGCAGATCAACGAGAAAGCGGCCGCTATCATAGGACGGTTGAAATCTCTCGGAATCAGTGTGAAGTACGATAATGCCGACAATAAAAAACCGGGATGGAAATTCTCGGAATATGAACTCAAAGGCGTGCCGGTACGCCTCGCCATAGGCGGGCGCGACCTGGAGAACAACACCATTGAGGTAGCCCGCCGCGATACCCTCAACAAAGAAACGTTGCCGTGCGACGGTATTGAAAACCGCATCAAATCTCTGCTGGACGAGATACAGGAAAATATCTACAAGAAAGCGGCCGATTTTCGCGCTTCACAAACCCGTGAAGTAAATTCTTATGAAGAATTTAAAATAGAGATTGAAAAAGGCGGATTCCTCCTCTGCCACTGGGACGGATCGCCCGAAACGGAAAACCGTATCAAGGACGAAACCAAAGCTACCATCCGCTGCATCCCGCTCGAAGGCGATAAAACACCGGGCAAATGCATGGTGACGGGTAAACCCTCAACGCAACGGGTGATATTTGCACGGGCATACTGAAAACCGTAAATTCATTTTTCACTTTCCCTTTATGGCAACCGTAAAAGACTGGATTTCCGCCTTTCGCCTGCGGACGCTTTTCCTGGCTGTGGCTACTGTTGTGCTGGGAAGCGGGCTGGCCTTGCGCGAAGGGAGTTTCAGCGCGACTACCTTCCTCCTCTCTTTCCTGCTGGCCGTTTCCATCCAGATACTGGCTAATCTGGCCAACGACCTGGGCGATTTTCAGAAAGGAACCGATACTACCGGCCACCGGAAAGGCCCAACCCGCGCGCTACAGAGCGGCAGAATCTCTCCGCGGGAGATGAAAGTAGCCATCGCTCTCTTTTCGGCCGTCTGCATCATTACCGGCCTTTCCTTAGTACTGAATGTAATCGCCTGTATTTCCCGGTTGTCCGCAGCCATACTTATTGGCTTGGGCGCCGCCGGCATCCTTGCGGCGCTCTTCTATACGCTGGGCAAACATGCCTACGGCTATAAAGGCTGGGGCGACCTTTTCGCATTTATCTTCTTCGGCCCTGTGCCCGTGATCGGCGTCTATTTCCTCCACACCCGCACGCTCAATTTTCAACCCCTGCCGCCCGCCGCCGGCATCGGATTAATCAGCGCCATGATATTAAATATCAATAATATGAGGGATATAGAAAACGACAGGGCTTCGGGAAAGATAACCCTCGCCGCTAAGTTGGGAATCCACAGGGCCAAGATATACCACGCGGGGTTGACCCTTGCCTCATTCCTTTGCTTTATCGGTTACAGTTGCCTGTATGCGCCGTCGCCCCGGTACCGCTACCTTTACCTGTTTATTTTTCTCTCTTTTTTCGGGATTTTGTCCAATGCGTACCGAAAGAGCGGGCAGGAACTCGACCCTTACCTGAAACGCACTTCTTTATCGGGTTTCCTGCTGGCAATCGCTTTTTCGGCGTGTATCACGTTATAGGAAACCTCAAAGATAATAAATATTTTTACCTCCTGCATACTCCTGCATACCGTTGATTTTAGAAACGGGGTAATCCTGAAGTTCCTATCTACATGTAAATTAAATCTACCCGAAAGCTGTGATATTCAAATATTATCTCTATCTTTATGGGGAAATTAATGATAAGATAATCAAATAGATTAATAGAATGATATTTGACGATTGGAGAGAAAAAAATATAAATAATATTTCTAAAAGTTTACTTTGGGAGTACGATTTAACCAACTTCAACTGGGACTATATGAAAGTTGTTGTAATGCAACGCGTCATAGAGAGAGGATGGATGGACGATTTTTATGGAGCTATCAATATATACGGAGGAATTGATAACGTGCGGGAAATAATTAAAGATATCCCGGTATTGTCCGAAAAGGATATGAATTTTGTTTGCTCAATATTTAATCTAAAAAAAGAGGAGTTAAGATGCTACACAAGGAAACAGTTGAGAGAACAACTTTTGAACTCTTAAAAGAATTAATGCAAGATAAAAGGCTGGATAACTTCAATCTTGCGGGAGGGACAGCATTAGCCCTCTATATAGGACACAGAAAGAGCGTTGATTTGGATCTCTTTACGCCGGATAGTTTTGACGAAAAGGATTTGGAGAAATACTTAATAAACAAGTATAATTTCCATTCTTCTTTTCTTGAAAAGGATACCCTGAAAGGAACTATCAATGATGTAAAGATTGACTGTATCGCACATAATTATCCATACGTGGAAGAACCTTTCACGTTGGAGGGAGTAAGATTATACGGTATAAAGGATATTGTAGCAATGAAACTGTCGGCCATTGCAGACAATGGAACTCGTATGAAAGATTTTATTGATATAGCCTTTTTGTCTTCAATGCTCTCGTTAATAGAGATGTTAGACGCATACGAAAAAAAATTCCCTAATTCAAACAAAATCAGGCCGCTTAAAGGACTAACTTTTTTTCAGGATATTCAAATTGAAGAGCCGGTTCAATTGGCGGATAGCTCTTTTAAATGGGAGAAAGTAGAAAAAAGGTTGCGTGACATGGTAATAAATACAAATACTATTTTTCCTGAACTTGTTATGAGTGAAGAAAAAAAAGAGAAATAGAGGTTTTTAGGCTTTAATTGAAGCGACCCCCAAAAGTTTTTTTTCCCGACTTTTGGGAGTCGCTTCAATTCCGAATATTCAATTCTCAAAGCCTGTTTTCTATTTAGAGACAGCCTCTTTATCGGGTTTCCTGCCGGCAATCGCTTTTTCGGCGTGTATCACGTTATAGGAAACCTCCCTTTTTTCCACATTAGTAAGTTTCCCTGATATGCCTTACTGTGACGGGCGTTCTGTCGGCGGCTTTCAGACCGGGGGACGTAATGATGATGGTTCTTTTCTCTCCCGGCAGCAGGTCGATGAAGTTATCGCTGAAACGGGCGCCCTGTACGGGGATTTCCACGAAAACATCTTTTGCCAGTTTTTTGCTTGAAAGGGTTATCCTGTATTCGCCGTCGCCGTATTGTATGCTTGTTTTTACTTCTGTTTCCGGTAGTTCTAATTTATTAGGCCAGTAGAAGAAATGGTCTTTGGAGGAAACTATCTTCCCTTTTCCGTCGCTGAGAAAAGCGTGTATCATGGTGTGCGCCTTTTCCGCTTCGCTCGCCAGGTCGGAAACGTTGTACGTTTTGACGATACGGCTATCGTTGGCTTTGGCGTTGACACGCTCCGTAAATTCCTTCCGTTTTCCCGTTGAGAAGTCGATTACCTGCACGGTGAGCCGGAGGTTATTGTGATCATAAAGATAGTCGGACATGGTGTAGTAATTCAGTTTGCCGTCTTTGTATTCAACGCCCAGCGCAAGGGGCGCCAGTACGTCGCGCATACGGTAGTGCTGCGCTTTCCAGTTGTTATAGTAGTCGATGCTCGACCATGAAACCACCGGCCAGTCGTCATTGATTTGCCAGTAAAACGATCCCATGCAGTAGGGCCTTCCGCGGCGCATGGCTTCCACCGATTCCTCCATGCCGTTACCCTGCATCACAAGGCCGATATAAACGAAATCTTCAAAATTCTGCGGTTCCGGATAATACATATCCATATATTTTTTGATGAGGGAGTTGCCGGTCGACGCTTTCTGGTGTACCGTCATCACCTCGCTTTCGAGGCTCCATTGCTCTTTGGGCGCGAAAGAACGGATCGTTTTCATTTCGGGGAACGATTGAAAACCGAACTCGCTGGCGAAGCGGGGCAACCGGTCTGCCATCCCCTCAAACGGCAGGTGGCCGTACCAGAGACCCCAGTCGTGTGCATCGCTCGATGCGAATTTTTCGGGATTACTCCAGTTGGAGTTGTAGGGCGATCCGTGAATGTAGCTGCGTGTGCCGTCCAACTCGTTTACCAAGCCGGGAATCAGTTCGCGGAATGTTTTATCGTACCCCTTGAACCAGGCTTCCATCACTTTGTCCGGGTACTCTTTCTGCCAGCCCCAGTGATGGAGGCCTTCTTCTATCTCGTTGTT
>JAISZV010000278.1 GCA_031284475.1 Proteiniphilum sp.
GTTCGCGATGGAAGTAAAAGCTATCATCAGGAAATGGCAACCCAAGATCACAGCCTTCTTTTCTACTTTCCCGTGGAAAAATATGTTGGCTTTCCTTTTCTTCCTGATGTTGGCTTTTATTTTCTGGTTAATGCTCTTTTTCCAGAAGGAAAACGTAGAGAGTACCTATAAAATATCGTTGAAATACACAAACATCCCCGACGATGTGGTGTTCGAGAACCCCTTACCCACCTTTTTAGAAGTCAGCGTAACCGACAATGGGGCGCAGATCTTTTTCCTCGACATGAGAAAAAGAGACTCGCTCGAAATCGACGTTGCAGAGATAACCAAAGGAAACAATACGATTCTCCAGGGCGACCGGTATATACAGCTCATTCGCGGCCAATTATTTCCCGGCACCAATATAAGGGGCTATTATCCCATGAATATCTCCTTAGCAACCGCTAAACTACAAAGCAAAGAACTGCCGGTGATCTTCGATGGCGAGATCACCACAAACAGGGCCAATTTAGTAGCGGACAGCGCCGCCTTTATCCCGGAAGTAGTGATGGCATACGGTTCCCAACAGTCGCTCGATAAACTGGAAGGCGCCGTAACCGAATACACGGTATTCGGGAATCTGAAAGCCACATCGCAGTTACCGGTCAGGATAAACAATGTGGATGGGGTAAAATTCGTTCCTTCCCTGGTAGACATATACATTCCCATAGAAGAATACACTGAGCGTACATTTGAGGTACCCATTACGGCAATACACATGCCAAGGAAACTCGATGTGAAATTTTTCCCGTCGCGCGCCAATGTCACTTTCTCCGTTACGCTCGAAGAGTATAAGAAAATCGTACCGGAGAACTTCTCCATTGAACTCGATTACAGAAAATTTCACTCTTTAGAAGACGGGCGCGTGGAACTCGAACTTACAGGCAGCCCCTCTTCCGTTATCAATCCACGGGTCTCCCCCGTTTCAGTGGAATTTCTGTTTGAAAGTAAGGAAGATTAATGATAAAGATCGGCGTCACAGGAGGTATAGGAAGCGGGAAATCAGTCGTATCCGAGATTTTCCGTCTGCACGGCATTCCCCTGTACAATGCCGACCGGGAGGCAAAAAAACTGAACGATTCGTCGCCTTATATCCGCGAACAACTCACGCTACATTTTGGAGACGATCTTTATGCCGGTGACAAACTCGACAGAAAAAAGCTGGCGTCCGTTATCTTTCATGATAATCGTAAACGGGCCATCGTCAATTCCATTATTCATCCCGAACTGGCCGGGCATTTCGCCGAGTGGAGCCGCCAACGGGAGCGTCATCCGGCGGTAGTACTCGATGCGGCCCTGCTTATTGAGGCCGGCTTCCGCCTGTTTGTAGATAAAGTAATCGTAGTCTATGCCCCGAAAGAGCTTCGCATCGCGCGGGTCATGCAACGCGACCGGTTGCCACGCAGCGAGGTAGAAGCGCGGATGAACAGCCAAATGCCCGAAGAGGAGAAAATAAAACATGCCGATTATGTGATTCGGAACGACAACAGCCTCTCGCTCATCAAACAAGTATCAGAACTGGTACAGATTGAATGGAACCTAAGCAATTAAGAAAACAACTCTTACAATTATTCCCTGAGGACAGGGTTTTCACCGACGAGCTTTCACGCCTCGTCAAAGGCGCCGACGCAGGGCTTTACCGGCTTGTTCCCAAAGCGGTAGTAAGGGCGAACTCGGAAGATGAGGTGATCCGTTTATTGAGGTTTTGCCGGGCAGAAGGCCTGCCTGTAACGTTTAAAGCGGCAGGGACAAGCCTGAGCGGACAAACCATCTCCAACTCCATACTGATGGAAACAGGGAGCGGATTTGAATTTTCCACCATCGCGCATGAAGGGCGTACCGCCACGTTTGGATGCGGGCTTACCGGCATGGCTGCAAACCGTATGCTGATGCGGTATAAACGCAAACTGGGACCGAAGCCGGCGTCTATCAATTCGGCGAAAATAGGAGGGATCATTGCGAACAATGCGAGCGGATCGAGTTACGGCATCCGGCATAACAGTTACAATACGGTTAAATCGATGCGCATTATCTTTGCCGACGGCTCACTGTTAGATACCGCCGACAGCCGGAGTTGCCGCGCTTTCATTACCGCCCATCCGCAGCTTATCGCGGATATTGAACAACTGCACAGGGATGCTGTAAACGATGAAACTGTCAGGGAGAAGATCGCCGCAAAATTTCAACTCAAAAACACCTGCGGCTACGGGGTAAACTCGCTGATCGATTTCAGCGACCCTATCCAAATTATCCAACACCTGATGATCGGCTCCGAAGGAACTTTGGGATTCGTTTCGCAGGCTACCTTTGAAACAGTGCACGACGCTCCGCTGAAAGCCACGGCCATGATCTATTTTTCAAACCTTCGCGATGTAAGCAATACCATCATCCCGTTAAGGAGTTGCCAAGTAAGCGCCGCCGAACTGATGGATCGCAACGCATTGCGCGCCGTGCAGGAGCAGGAAGGGATGCCGGAGGAACTGAAATCGTTACCGGAAGGCGCTGCCGCACTGCTGATAGACTCCGCCGCCGATGATGAAGAGACCCTTCAGGCGCAAACGGCTGAAATTGAAGAAAAGCTGGCCCATATCAAAACGCTCGCCCCCATCCGGTTCACTACCGACAAACGCCTCTATAACCTGTACTGGAATGTGCGTAACGGCCTCTTTACCTCGGCGGCGGCCACGCGTCCTCCCCATACGGCAAGTATTATTGAAGACGTCGCTTTCAGGGCCGAATGTTTGGGGGATGCGCTTACCGATCTGCGCGATTTACTCGTCAGCGCCGGCTATGGAAACGCTGTGATGTGGGGACATCTGCTCGACGGCAACGTGCATTTCACCGTTTTTCCCGATATAAACGCTCCCGGAGAAGTAGAAAAATATGCCGTCTTCATGCAGGAGTTGTGCGAACTGGTTACCGCAAAACACAACGGAAGCCTCAAGGCCGAGCACGGTACGGGCCGCAATATGGCCCCCTTTGTAGAAAAGGAGTGGGGCGACAAAGTGTACGATTTGATGAAACGCATTAAAAAGGCATTCGATCCCGGCAATATCCTGAATCCGGGCGTATTGATCAATGATGACCGCGAAGTATTCATCAAGAACCTGAAACAGATCCCGGAAGCCAATCCCATCATCGACAAATGTATTGAATGCGGTTTTTGCGAGGTGAATTGTCCCTCAAAAAACCTCACCCTCACTCCCCGGCAACGAATCGTAGCCTATCGTCACCGGGTGAAGCAAATCTCCTATCCTATGGAAGAGACCTGCGCCACAGACGGATTGTGCGGTATTGCCTGTCCGGTAGGGATCGATACGGGAAAACTGGTTAAAGAGCTACGATGGCAACAAAACGGCCGATTTGCCAACCGGGTTGCCGGCATCGTAGCCAACAATATGGCGGGAACCGCATCCCTGTTACGCGGTTTATTACCTGTCCCGCATTATATAGGAAAGGCGACAGGTTACCGGGCGATAGAAACCGTAACTAAAGGACTTTACCGGTTAGGCGGCGGAACATTTCCTTTATGGACGCGCTACACCCCGTCCGGCAGTAAAAAGATCGCCGGCAATATTTTCCCAACCGGTAACCCCGACGACCCGGAGGCAGTCTACTTTCCGTCATGTATCACCCGCGCCATGGGCGGCCCGTCGTTCGGTTATGGGGAAACGGAAGATGTACCGCAAAAGATGCTTTCCATCTTACAAAAAGCAGGCTACACAGTGATTATTCCGGACGAAAAAGACAAGCTGTGCTGCGGAATGGCTTTTAGCAGCAAAGGATTCCGGAAACAGGCGCGGAAAAAGGAAGACGAACTCAATGAGGCCCTTCTGAAAGCAAGCCGTAACGGGGAACTACCCATTGTGTGTGATATGAGCCCCTGCCTGTTGCACATGCGTGAAACGCTCGACAAACGGCTCAGGCTCTACGATCAGGTAGAGTTTATACATGATTTCCTGCTCCACCGCCTGCAATTTACCAAACAGCCGGTATCTGTTGCCATACATACCACTTGCAGTTCTGCCAAGATGCATCTGGAGGAGAAACTCCACACCGTGGCGTTGCATTGTGCGGAAAAGGTGATAGTGCCCGAAAACGTTGGCTGCTGCGGATGGGCGGGAGACCGGGGTTTTTTCTATCCTGAACTCAACAACGCGGCGCTTACACCGTTGAAACAAGGCGTTAAGGACGCCACAGAGGGATATTCCAACAGCCGGACATGCGAAATAGGATTATCTATAAACAGCGGCATTGCCTATAAATCGATAATTTACCTGGTAGATAAGGCCACCGCCCGGCGGTGAGTTATTTTGTTCCGGCGGTGATTTATTTCATTTTGGAAGTAACTTATTTCATCGTTCCGGCGGTAAGTTATTTCATCCGGTCGAAACCCTGCCCATATACGCCTACCACATTACTTTGCGAGATAAAGGCGTTGCCGTCGATCTGTTTCACCAGCCGGAAAATGGAGTTCGACTCGGTTCGTTTGGCCATTACCAGCAATACTTTCTGCGGTTTTTGGGAGTACCAACCCACGCCGTCTAATACGGTACAACCCCGGTGTAATTGCAGATTGATTTGTGTGGCGATCTCTTCGTGGTGGGTAGAAAAGATTAAAAACTGTACCGACTGGCGGATGCCGTTCAGCACCCAATCGACCGAAGTAGCCATTACGGCAATGATAATAATCCCGAAGACGATAGTTTCCACACTTCCGAAGATCAGAAAGGAGGATGAAACAATCACAAGGTCTACAAACAACATGGTGCGTCCGGGCGTGATATTCCTGTATTTATTGATGATAAGCACAATAATATCGGTGCCGCCGCTGCTGCCGTTGACCGACATGATCAGCCCCACTCCCGCGCCGGCTACAATGGCGCCGATCAACCCCGCCATGAGCGGCTCTTCCATCATAATAGGCGGCCATTGAAAGTTCTCGAACATGGCGATAAAGGCCGAGAGCAATGCAACCCCTACAACGGTTTTCACTAAGAACTCCACGCCCAATACCCGGAAAGCTATCAACAGCAACACGCCGTTCATTGCCAGTACCAATACCGATACGGGCAGGCCGAATGCGTAATTGAGCAGCACCGCTACGCCGGTAAGACCGCCCATTACAAAATGGTGCGGCATAATGAACTGGGTAACCCCCAAAGCATACATGAAAGTTCCTAAGGCTATGTTCAGGTAATCTTTCCAGTAAAATCTTTTCAGACTAAATTCAGGCAATTGTTTCATTTTGTATCACCCATTTTATATCACCACATTCACAATTTTCTTGGGAACGATAATTATTTTCTTCGGGCTTTTGGCTTCCATCCATTTCTGGGAATTGGGATGCGCCAGCACCGCTTTTTCTATTTCTTCGCCGGTTGCATCGGCCGGAAATTCCATTGCAAACCGCGACTTCCCGTTGAAAGAGATGGCATACCGGAAGACTTCTTCTTTAAGGTATTCCTCATTCCATACCGGCCATTTTGCGTTGCACACCGAGGTGTTGTTACCCAAAGCATGCCAGAGTTCTTCCGCTATGTGCGGCGCAAAGGGGGCAAGGCAAACAACGAGGTCGCTCAGTATCGCTTTCTTGGAACATTTTAGCAGGGTCAACTCATTTGCGCAGATCATAAAAGCGGATACGGATGTGTTAAAAGAGAAATGTTCTATATCGAACGACGCTTTTTTGATCAGTTTATGCAGCGACTTTAATTCTTCTTTTGCCGGTTCGCCGTCTGTTACCGATAACTCCTCTTTATAAAAGAGATTCCATACTTTACGCAGGAAGCGGTGCACTCCGTCTATTCCGTTGGTGTCCCATGGTTTTGACTGTTCGAGCGGCCCCAGATACAAATCGTAGAGGCGGCTGGTATCTGCTCCGTAGTTTTCCACAATATCGTCGGGGTTTACTACGTTGAACATCGATTTCGACATTTTTTCTACGGCCCACCCGCAGATATATTTATCGCC
>JAISZV010000324.1 GCA_031284475.1 Proteiniphilum sp.
CTTTCGCAATTGAAATACCCGACAACTGGCGCTGGGCCAACTCTTATAACCTTCCTATGGATGAATTAGCGGAGGTGATAGAACACGCCATTATGGAGGGGTACACCATTGCGTGGGCCTCGGACGTAAGCGAAACGGGTTTTTCCCGTGAAGGGATTGCTGTGATACCCGACGAGAACGCCGCCGAAAATGCGGGTTCCGACCAGGCCAAATGGCTCGGCCTCTCTGTCAGGGAGAGGGATTCCAACCTGAGAACGCGCGTAGGAACGGAGATACTTGCCGAAAAAGAGATCACGCAGGAGATGAGGCAACAGGCGTTCGATAACTACCAGACTACCGACGATCATGGTATGCAGATCTACGGCATTGCCAAAGACCAGAACGGCAATAAATTCTATATGGTGAAAAACTCATGGGGTGCGACCGGCCCTTACAAAGGACTCTGGTATGCTTCAGATCCGTTTGTGCGTTACAAGACTTTGAGTATCGTATTGCACCGGAACGCCATTCCTGCATCTATTGCAGCAAAACTGGGCTTATAGATCATTTGGCAGAAGCTATATGGAAACCGCAGCGCTTTATAATCTGTTTCTTCAGTACCCTGCCGTTACAACCGATTCGCGGATTTGTCCCAAAGATTCCATATTCTTTGCCCTGAAAGGTGAAAGATTCAACGGGAACCTGTTCGCGGAAAAAGCGATTGAAGCAGGATGCGCCTATGCCGTGACGGACGAGGAGCAGGAGAGGGAAAACAACAGGATCATCCGGGTAGAAGATGTATTGAAGTCTCTCCAGGAACTGGCCAACTATCACCGTAAGAAATTAAAGATACCTATTATCGGCGTTACGGGGACAAACGGAAAAACCACCACCAAAGAATTGATTGCCGTCGCCCTGTCAAAAGAGTTCAAGGTGGCCTATACCCAGGGAAACCTGAACAACCATATAGGCGTTCCGCTCACATTGCTGTCCATGAATAAATCGCATGAAATAGGAGTAGTGGAGATGGGGGCCAGCCGTCCGGGAGATATAAAGGAACTGTGTGGGATCGCCGAGCCTAATTATGGGATTATTACCAATGTGGGGAAAGCGCATCTGGAGGGATTCGGCAACTTCGAGACCTTAGTCGCTACCAAATGCGAATTATATGACTTTATCCGCAAACACAGGGGAAAGGTGTTCGTGAACAAAGAGAGCCAAATACTGTATGAGCGGTCGGAAAGTATGAACCGCATCCTTTACGGCAGGAACGACCCGTCGCTCTTTGCTTCGGGCACGATTGCCAATGCCTCTCCTTTTCTTGAGTTCGACTGGAGTTTTTTCGACAACGCCTACCGCGTAAAAACCAGTTTGGTGGGTGAGTTCAATTTCGATAATGCGATTGCGGCGGTAGCCGTCTGCAAATTCTTCGGTATCGACGCCGAACGGATCAGCGCCGCGCTGGAAGAGTATGAACCTACAAATCATCGCTCCCAGTTTAAGCGTACCGGAAAAAACGACTTGATCATCGATGCATATAATGCAAACCCCACGAGCATGAAAGCCTCGTTGGAGTTCTTCTCTTCCGTTCCCTCCTCATTGCCTAAGATGGTGATACTTGGGGAGATGAAAGAGTTGGGCGAGAGCAGCGACGAAGAGCACGGGAAGATAATACGATTCCTGAACGAGCAGCCTTACGATGAAGTCTGGCTGGTAGGTTCCGTTTTCGGCAGGCAGGCCGGCGCGAATGGCGCTTTCCGCCTGTTTGATGATGTGGAGGAGTTAATAGAAGCCCTGGGAAAAAAACCTGTTTCCAATCATTATATCCTGTTGAAAGGCTCTCATTCCGTCCATCTGGAAAAGGCAATCGACAGCCTGTAAGGGGGCTATTGCCGGAATTGCACCGTCAGCATCACCATTTCCGAAACCGTGCCGATGCGGTATTGCGGGCCAACCAGGCCGACGCCTGAAGTAACATAGACGTGAGTGTTGCCTTTCTTCTTGTAACCGTGGGCAACCTCAAAAACCATTTCTGTGGCTATATTGCCGGGAAAAGCCTGTCCGTGGTGGGTATGCCCGTAAAGAGCGACGTCCGCTCCGGCGTCCGCCTCCTCAGCCAGATTGTCGGGGGTGTGGTTCAGTACGATCACCGGCTTCGACATATCTACCGACTGGCCGGCAAGTATTTCCCGCAGCGGTTTCCGCGTAGCAACAACTTTGTCTTCACGCCCCACTACATAAAAACTGCTGTCAATCAGCACGGCGGAATCGCGCAATATGGCGATCCCCGCGTTGTTCAACAGTTTGATCTTCTCTTCCGTATCGTGGCGGTATTCGTGATTTCCCGTGCAGGAAAACACCCCTAAGGGAGCGTGTAAGCGCGATAGTTCTTCGTCCATCCGTTGTTGCAGTACCGGTTCGATATAAGAGTCGATAATATCTCCCACGAAAAGGATCAGGTCGGGCCGCTGCGCCATGATCAGGTCTACAAAACGTTTTGTGTGATTCCTGTCGATCATGTACCCCAGATGCAGGTCGCCAATCATCGCGATACGTACCGAGTCCATTTGCCCCGCCGGTTTATGGATAGTTACGGGCAACTGTTGTACCACCGGATGCATGAACCGGTATCTTCCGTGGGCCATGATACCCGTAACGATCACTATCGGGATGATAAAGGAGATGATTTTAAACCGTTGCGGTTGCTCCTTGATACGCCACGGCTTGTGGGATATTTTTCGGCGTATGGCATTGACCGTATCTATCATCAGCCATAATCCACAGCTATATAAAAGGAACAGCATCCAACCTGTACCCATCATCCAAATAAAATGGGTAATGGTTTCCGGAAGATGGCGGTAAAAAATAAAACCAATGGAATAGGCCAGCAGTTCCGTCCCGAAAACGACAATCATTATGATGCGTGCCGCTTTTTTCCTTTCAAAAGCATTCCACCCTTTAAGGAAAACCGGAACGTCCAGCATGAGTTGTATGATAAAAGCATGGATTAGCGCTTGCATGCCATGAATATTTTAAGTTGATACTAAAAACGTTTCGTTTAATGAAAACGTTTGACAAAAGTAAGAAAAATTTGCTACTTATCCCTCTTCCTGCTTTTTGGACTACCAAATAGCGGCAGGATAACCCCCGAAATGGGGGGGATAATTATATTGTTGCAAAAAAAATGAATAAAAATTTGCGTAATTGAGAAAAAAATAATTTATTTTGCGCCGGTAAGTAGTTAACGATTTGAAAATAACAATAAAACATTTTATTATATTTTCAGGGGAAAAACTCCGAAAAAAAAGGAACGCTTACAAGAAGAAAAAAATCAATGAGTTGAAAAAAAACTAATTAAAAAGATTTGGCAATGATCCGGGAAATGTTAGAGAAAGAATCTCGCTATAATACAGAGCATTTACTTTTAAAAAGTAAAGGGGGCCGGCGGTTTGCCGGGGCAACCCGCTTTCGGATAAACGGAAAACG
>JAISZV010000337.1 GCA_031284475.1 Proteiniphilum sp.
CTCACTTCCCCACACCAGCGAATTTTTACTGAGGTAATGAGGTTAATGAGGTACTGAAGGGGAACAATACCCCCTCTCTCTCTCTACTGAGGTTGTATTGTTGTTAAAATGAGGTGTAAATGAGGTTTTATAATTCACAATTCATGCATCACATCATACATCATACATCATACATCATTAAATTATTAAATTATTAAATCATTACATCGTTTACCGGGTTGTTTTGTTATTAAAATGAGATGTAAAAGAGGTTTTTATAATTCATAATTTATAATTCATAATTCATAATTCATAATTCATGCATCACATCATTACATTGGCACATCATTTCATTAGCCATTAGTTCCATTAGCCCCAGTAACCCATTATTCACATTATTCACATTGGCACATTAGTCACATTAGTTACCTCTTTCCCTGTAAAAAACTTTTTCATCTGCACGCGCTTGGAAACCGTAAGATTTTCATGTACTTTTGTATTGATTTAAACAGTTTCTATGTCTCAATTCTGTCCCCTTTGCGGAAAATCCAAACCGAAACAAGCTCTTTTTTGTGACGATTGCTCGAAAAAGATACGGATGGAGTATGAAGTGGATATGCCCGGAGAAATCGACAGGGAATATTCCCCTGCCGCTAAAGGTTTGCCCGAAAAAGAACAACCTGATGACAAACTTATCGGCGCAAGGCCGGAGCCCGGACATCAAGAGAAAGATATATACGATAAATCGCCGGTATCTACGCAAGCATATACTCCTGCACCCGGATATCAAGAGAAAGATATATACGATAAATCATCGGTATCTACACAAGTAGATACTCCTGCGCCCGGATATAGAGAGCGCAGTGCGGAAACCGCGCCGGCGGCAGAGGCGAGAAAAAAGCGGGTATGGGTTCCGGTACTGTTTGTATTAGTGGCCGTTTTCCTGACGGGCGGCTTTTTTATCTATAACGCAAACATCCGCAAAAGCAACCTTGAACGCGGCGGCTGGGATGCGGCGGTAAAAGCAAATTCGACAGAAGGATACCTTGCCTACATGGAAACGCATCCCCGTGGAGCGCATTTTGACGAAGCGCAGGCCGGCCTGCTCCGGCTGAAATCGGAAGAAGCCGCAGCGTGGGAAAGGATGAAAGAAACGGACAACGCGGCCGAGTTGCGCGATTTCTTAGAGCGCCGCCCCGCAAGCCCTTACGCTCCGCTGGTGAAGACAAGGCTCGATTCGATTATATGGATAGCTACTTTACGGACGAATACCTTAGAGTCTTACTCCGGTTACATTATGTTGGCGGAGAACGGCGGTATAGGAGGCGATTATATTGCGGAGGCGCAAAAAAGATATGAGCTGCTTTTCAGCCCACAACCGGCCGACGCCGCCGTATTGGACAGCATACGCGCCACGATTAACGGTTTTTTTATCTCCCTCTCCACCCTAAACCACAGTGGACTGTTTCGTTACCTGGCGCCTACCGTGCACCGTTTTTTTGATTCGGGCGCCGCTACCCGTGAAAGGATCGCCGGCGAATTGCTTGTTACCGGAGCCCAAACCGGGAAAGCCACGCTGAAATTTGTTCCGGATCTGGAGTCGGTACGCTATGAGGTGATGAATAACGACCACTACAAGGTAAATGTCCCGCTCCTGAAAACTTACCCGAAAAACGGCGTTACGGAACAGGTACACGGATATATTGTGCATATAGACCTGAACCGGCTCTTTCAGATTGTCGGTATCTTTGAAACAAAGCCTTGGCCCGAAGCGCCATAACCACAGTAATGGATTATCAACTCACATCGGCATATCAACCTACCGGCGACCAGCCGGAAGCAATTGCGGCGCTGGTAGAGGGCCTGCAACAGAAAGTCCCCTATCAAACCCTGTTGGGCGTTACCGGGTCGGGAAAAACCTTTACCGTGGCCAATGTAATTGCGCAGTTAAACAAACCCGTCTTGGTGCTGAGCCACAATAAAACGCTGGCGGCGCAACTTTACGGCGAGTTCAAAAGTTTTTTCCCGAATAATGCGGTGGAATATTATGTCTCCTATTACGATTACTATCAACCCGAAGCCTATATTCCGACAACCGACACATATATCGAAAAAGACCTCTCCATCAACGGCGATATTGAAAAGCTCCGGCTGGCAACCACCGCTTCACTGCTTTCGGGCAGGAACGATGTGATAGTGGTTTCTTCCGTTTCCTGTTTGTATGGCGTAGGTAATCCCGAAGATTTTAGAAAAATCACTATCAATATAAGCGAAGGGCAGGCGATGGAACGCGATCAGTTGCTGCGCCTGTTGGTAAACATCCTCTATTCGCGCAACGAAACGGTTGATTTCGCCCGTGGGAATTTCCGGGTGAAAGGAGATACGGTGGACGTATTCCTGGCATACCACGATTATATTGTACGCATAATCTTTTGGGGTGATGAGATAGAGAGCATTGAGTTGATCGATCCGCTGACCGGGATCACTATTGAGCGGTTGGATTCTTACCGCATCTTTCCCGCTAACCTTTTTGTTACTACGCAGGAGCGTATTAACCGGGCGGTAGACGAAATACAACTCGACCTCGAAAAACAGGTGGAGTTCTTTAGATCCGTAGGGAAACCGTTGGAAGCCAAGCGGCTCTACGAAAGGGTAACGTATGATGTAGAAATGATAAGGGAGATTGGTTTCTGCTCCGGAATAGAGAACTATTCGCGCTATTTCGACGGCCGCTCCCCCGGTACGCGCCCTTTCTGCCTGCTCGATTTCTTTCCCAACGACTATCTCACCATCATCGACGAAAGCCATGCCTCCATTCCGCAAATCCGCGCCATGTACGGCGGCGACCACTCCCGCAAAATAAACTTAGTGGAATTTGGTTTCCGCCTCCCGGCTGCAATCGACAACCGCCCGCTGAAGTTTGAAGAATTTGAATCGCTCGCCTCGGAGATCATTTTTGTGAGCGCCACCCCTGCCGACTATGAACTGGAAAAATCGGAGGGGATTGTAGTCGATCAGTTGATACGTCCTACGGGATTACTCGACCCGCCCATAGATGTGCGTCCGAGCCTGAACCAGATCGACGACCTGATGGAAGAAATACGGCAACGGGAAGAACAGGACGAACGCGTATTGGTTACTACCCTCACCAAACGGATGGCTGAGGAATTGACCGACTACTTCACAAAAAACGGCGTGCGGTGTAACTATATCCACTCCGACGTAGAGACCCTGGAGAGGGTGAAGATCATGGATGAATTGCGCCACGGACTGTTTGATGTGCTGATTGGCGTGAACTTGCTGCGCGAAGGGCTTGACTTGCCCGAAGTATCGCTGGTGGCGGTGCTTGACGCCGATAAAGAGGGATTTCTCCGCTCGCATCGCTCCCTCACCCAAACGGCAGGACGCGCGGCGCGTAACGTGAACGGAAGGGTGATCTTCTATGCCGATAAGATA
>JAISZV010000359.1 GCA_031284475.1 Proteiniphilum sp.
TGGGGTACTCCATCAACGACAAGGTAGTGGTATTCGACCGTGTGCGCGAATACAAGCAACTCTATCCGAAACGCGGGTTAAGAGAACTCTTTAACGACTCCATGAACGCCACCCTGGCGCGTACCATCAACACCGGTTTGAGTACCATCCTCGTGATTATCTGTATTCTTATGTTCGGTGGCGATGCGGTGAGAAGTTTTGTTTTTGCCATGCTCATCGGCGTAGTAGTGGGAACGGTTACCAGTTTGTTCGTCGCCGCGCCTGTCGCCTACAAGCTGATGATTGACCGGCAAAACAAAAAGAATGCGGAAAAGTAACAGCTCTTTAGCTCTTTATATCTACAGAAAAACGGGTGGCCAAATGGCCACCCGTTTTTTTTGTTACGTGTAAATGCATTTTTGAATTGCAACACTTTTGCGGTTTTTTAGTGCGAATACGCAATAAAAATATGAAGGGATTGGCGTGTATCAATATTTTTTATACTTTTGCACTCTCATCACACGCCACAATAGCTCAGTTGGTAGAGTAACGCATTCGTAACGCGTAGGTCGCGAGTTCAAGTCTCGCTTGTGGCTCTTCCGGGCGATTGTACAAATAAAATTAAAATTATTTGCACAATCGTTTTATTTTGTACCTTTGCCAAAGACCATCACTGATCTCATAAACATATTATAATTCTACTTTGACGGCAGGAATAATGGCAGGAGATTACCGTCCGCAATACGAACAAAAGGGGTACTCTCCGGTTTTTATAATCTTGCCGGCGTCTTGTGTAAATAATTATGTCAGCATTAAACGGACATATCTCCCAAATCATAGGGCCGGTAGTAGATGTGCATTTTGAACTTTCCGGATTACAGGAAGCAAAACTCCCCGCTATAGATGACGCCCTCTACGTAAAACGCGCCGAGGGCCGGCATATTTTTCTGGAAGTACAACACCATATCGGAGAAAATATAGTGCGCACCGTGGCAATGGAAAGTACCGACGGGCTCAGCCGCGGCCTCCCGGTGAAAGCATTGGGGCGCCCCATCAGCGTCCCCGTAGGCGAACAGATCAAAGGCAGGCTGCTTAATGTGATAGGCAATCCCATCGACGGCCTGTCGAAACTCAGCCGTGAAAACCAGTATCCTATCCATCGTCCGGCTCCGAAATTTGAAGACCTTGTCACCTCAGAGGAAATACTCTTCACGGGAATAAAGGTAATCGACCTGCTCCAACCTTATCTCAAGGGAGGCAAAATAGGCTTGTTCGGAGGCGCCGGCGTAGGAAAGACCATCGTCATCATGGAACTGATCAACAATATCGCCAAAGGGCATAACGGCTACTCCGTTTTTGCGGGCGTCGGCGAACGAACACGCGAGGGCAACGACCTGCTCCGGGAAATGATCGGGTCAGGAGTTATCAGGTATGGTGACGCATTCAAAAAAGAGATGGAAGAAGGGAAATGGAATTTGAGCAAGGTCGATTACGAAGAAGTAAAAAAGTCCCAGGCAACATTGGTGTTCGGACAAATGAACGAGCCTCCCGGCGCCCGCGCATCCGTTGCCCTTACCGGATTGGCTGTAGCCGAATCGTTTCGCGACATGGGAGGTGAAGGTAGCGATACGCTGCTCTTTATCGACAATATTTTCCGGTTCGTACAAGCAGGCTCAGAAGTATCTGCTTTGTTGGGACGTATGCCTTCCGCCGTGGGCTATCAACCCACGCTGGCTTCGGAGATGGGAATGCTACAGGAACGTATCGCTTCTACAAAATATGGCTCCATCACTTCGATACAGGCCGTATACGTACCGGCCGACGACCTTACCGACCCGGCGCCGGCGACCACATTCAGCTATCTCGACGCAACAACCGTGCTCAGCCGCAAGATCGCTTCTCTGGGGATTTACCCTGCGGTAGACCCATTGGAATCGTCGTCGTGCATCCTCGATCCCCTTATCGTAGGCGAAGAGCATTATAACACCGCCATACGGGTAAAACAAATATTGCAACGATACAAAGAACTACAAGATATCATCTCCATACTGGGTATGGAAGAACTTTCGGATGAAGACCGCCTCACGGTGAACCGTGCCCGCAAGGTACAGCGCTTCCTCTCCCAACCCTTCTTCATGGCAGAACAATATACGGGACAACCCGGCGTAATGGTTTCCATTGAAGATACTATCAAAGGGTTTAATATGATCCTCAACGGCAGCCTCGATCATTATCCCGAACCGGCTTTTATGAACGTGGGAACCATTGAGGAAGCCATCGAAAAAGGCGACAAACTAATAGAACTAAGCAAGCAATGAAATTGGAAATCTTTACTCCCGAATCGGTTTTTTATAGTGGCGACGCCGACTCAGTCACCCTGCCCGGTACGTTGGGATCGTTCCAGATACTGAATAACCACGCCCCTATCATTTCGTCGCTTACTAAAGGAATGCTGTCGTTCTCGGTAAACGGAGATATCCGGCAGGTGCAAGTGACGAACGGGCTGGCGGAGATGCACAATAATAAAGTAACGGTTTGCATTGATGAAATTTATTGAGGATGAAGAAGCTCACAAAATATTTTTTTATTGTGCACACAGCCATGCTACTTATTACGGGATTCGGCATTTGGTTCATTCTGTATAAGTTCTTTCCCGATATAATGGTTGACCGCTACTACATTATCCCTCTCTTTTTTTATCTGCTGGGAATCATTTTTATCTACCGGTTTAGGCGCACTCCCGTCAACGAACCAAAAAAGATGGTCAACCTATACATGCTCATGCGCATGATAAAAATATTCACATCGTTTGTTATTATTCTTATTTATTGGCTCTTAGATAAGATACATATTCGTAATTTCGCCGTTATCTTTGTAATTTTCTATCTCATCAATTTGATATGGGAAACCTATATTTATATGAGAATGGAACTCTATTTTAAATACAAGGATAAACAACAAAAATCTTCTCAAAAGAATATCGAGCTATGAAACGGGCATTGTTTATATTAGCCGTTCTTATTTTCACAACTTCTCCCGTGTATGTGTGGGCAGGGAATCAGAATAGTGCAATCGAAGATTTGAATGCAAAAGAGTTCATCTCCGAACATCTGAGCGACTCGTATGAATGGCAAATCGTGAGCGACGGCGCTAAACATATCACTGTTCCCCTCTCGATAATACTGTACAGTAAAACTACCGGATGGCATCTGTTCCCTTCGTCTCATTTTCAGCACGGAACAGCCGCTTACAACGGATTTAAGATTGCATCGGAAGGGAAATACAAGGGTAAGATTGTAGAAACGGACGCCAGAGAGAATATCTCCCGCCCACTCGACCTCTCTCTCACCAAAAATGCCGCCTCCCTGTTGTTTGCTTCCCTGCTGATTATACTGATAATTATGGGTGTAGCCCGCTTGCTGAAACGTGATTCGATGAAGCCCCGGAAAGGTTTTGCGGGAATGATCGAGATGCTTGTCCTATCAATTAACGACGAAGTGATAAAACCCTCCATCGGCAAAGATCATCAAAGATATGCCCCTTATCTGCTTACTGTCTTTTTCTTTATCTTCACAAACAACCTGTTAGGATTAATTCCTGTTTTTCCGGGGGGCGCAAACGTTACGGGAAACATAGCTGTAACGTTGGTACTTGCTGTTGCTACATTCCTGATAATTAACCTGACAGGGACAAAAGAGTATTACAAAGAGATATTATGGCCCGATGTGCCTACCTGGCTCAAGATTCCTATTCCCCTGATGCCGATAGTGGAGATTGTGGGAACACTCACCAAGCCCTTCGCGTTAATGATCCGTCTTTTTGCAAATATGATGGCGGGGCACTCCATCGTATTAGGGTTGACGATGCTTATTTTCATCACGGCAAGTATGGGTATGGCCATCAATGTTTCCATGACCTTTCTCTCGGTCATCTTCACCGTCTTTATCGATTTCGTGGAGTTATTGATTGCTTATATTCAGGCATATGTATTCACGTTGCTTTCGGCTGTTTTCATTGGGCTCGCACGAATGGAATCCCATTCCGAAAAGAAAAAAGTGATTGAAACCGGACAGGTAGCATAAATTTCTTCACCGGCGCACTATGGTGATATATTTATTATTTTTAAAACGTTACTAAAAACAAATAATATGGTACTACATACAATTTTATTACAGACAGCCGGCGTTTTATTGCAGGCAACCGGTACTACCGGCATAGAATCTTTAGGTGCAGCCATCGGTATAGGCCTTGCCGCAATTGCTGCGGGGTACGGCATCGGGAAAATCGGAGCATCTGCCATGGAAAGTATTTCCCGCCAACCGGAATCCGCACCCGACGTCAGGATGAATATGATCATTGCGGCGGCCCTTATTGAAGGTGTGGCGCTGTTTGCAGTGGTAGTCTGCGGTTTTATTCTCTAATCAATGCAATAAGGTATGTCGTTACTCACACCCGAACCCGGCCTGTTGTTCTGGATGCTGGTCTCTTTCGGCATCACTGTGTTTGTGCTGGCAAAATTCGGATTTCCATCGATACTGAAATCGGTTGAAAAGCGGAAGAACTACATCGAAGAATCGCTCCTCGCTGCCCGGAAAGCGCACGAGGAACTGGCCGGCATAAAGAAGACCGGCGAAGCCGTATTGGCGCAAGCCCGCAAAGAACAGGCGGATATCCTGAAGGATGCTTCCCTAAAGCGGGAAATGATGATAGAGAAAGCCCGTGAAGAAGCCCGTCAGGAATCGGAGAAACTGATCGCCTCGGCCCGCCGGCAAATCAGTGCGGAGAAAGAAGAAGCCCTTCGTTCAATCCGAAGCGAAGCCGCTACATTATCACTGACCCTTGCCGAAAGAATATTACGGGAAAAACTGGGAACAAAAGAGGAACAGAAGAAGATGATCGACCGTCTGTTCAGCGAAATGGATATATCAAGATCGTAAGCGCAATATGAACACCGGACTCATTTCGTCACGCTATGCAGACGCTCTGTTGCAATATGCCATCAGCCTGGGAGAACAGCAAGAAGTATATGACAGGATAAAATTGCTTTCAAAAATGTTCATGAAAATGCCCGGACTGCGTAGCGCGATCATAAACCCATCCATATTGGGTAAAGATAAAAAGAAATTTCTCATAACCGCCTGCGGCGGCAGTATGCCGTCATCGCTCTCGAAGATGGCCGACCTTATCCTGAAAAACGAAAGGGAAGAGTTCTTTCAGTACATCTCTCTCCGTTTCATCGACCTCTACAGGGAAAAATTCAATATTCAGAGCGGCACGCTGGTCACCGCC
>JAISZV010000146.1 GCA_031284475.1 Proteiniphilum sp.
GACCGCTTCAACGAATCGCTCAGAACGCTGATGGGGCGCAAACTAAAATTCAACCCCGAAGACCAACAGGCCCTCTGGATATCCAACATGCAATCGGAGTACATTGAAACAATGAAAATCTTCGGCGGAATCACCCTCTTAGTTACCATTATCGGCATCCTCACGCTGATAGCCGGCATTGTAGGCGTAAGCAACATCATGCTGGTATCGGTAAAAGAACGCACAAGGGAAATCGGTATCCGGAAAGCCATCGGCGCCACGCCGGCCTCAATCCTGAAATCCATCATACTGGAATCGATCATCATCACCGCCATCTTCGGATACATAGGGCTAATGATGGGTATCGGGCTAACCGAATTAGTCAATTTCTTTATGGAACAGGCAGTCAACGGCCAACCTGCGTCCGACGAACCGCAAATGTCCATATTCGCCAACCCCACCGTAGATGTGCAATATGCCCTGTTTGCAACAATAACACTGATCATCGCCGGCGTAATAGCAGGCTACCTGCCTGCCCGCAAAGCAGTGAAAGTGAAACCGATTGAAGCAATGAGACAGGAATAATAATGCGCCTATACGCGAATGAGATTATTGTAATAATTAATTTAAAAGTATGTTTGATTTAGACAGATGGCAGGAAATATGGATCACCATTACGCACAACAAATCACGAAGCGCGCTAACCGCTTTCGGCGTATTCTGGGGAATACTGATGTTGGTGCTGATGGTAGGATCGGGTAATGCGCTCGAAAAAGGAATCTTTTCTCAAATAGAAGGATTTGCCACCAACTCCTGTTTTTTTGAATCAGAGCGAACAACGGTTCCCTACAAAGGCTTCCGGAAAGGCCGAAGATGGGACATGACCAACAGCGACCTGCCCGTAATCAAAGAAAAAGTACACGAATTGCAGCACATCTCCCCCCTGCTCTTCAGCGGCGGCAGCGACAAAAATGTGGCAAGGGGCGAAAAAAACGGCTCCTACCAGGTGAAGGGTTGTTATCCGGAATACGACCTGATAGAAAAGAGCAAAATGATCTACGGACGCTATATCAACGATATTGATATCGCCGAAAAAAGAAAAGTGTGCGTTATCGGAGAGCGTATCTACGAAGTGCTCTTCCAAAAAGATGAAGACGCTACCGGCAAACAAATCCGCGTAAACGGCGTCTATTTCCAGGTGGTAGGAGTAGCCCGCAGTACTTCGGGCGTCAGCATCGGGGGTAATACCGCCGAAACCGTTGTCTTGCCGTTTTCCACCATGCAGCAAACCTTTAACCAGGGAAATATTATTCATCTGCTGGCCGTTACCGCCAAAAAAGGCGTGCCGGTAAAAAGAGTGCAAAACCAAATACAGGAGATACTGAAACAACAACACCAAATTGCCCCCGACGACAAAGATGCGGTATGGACTATGAACATTGAAGAACAATTCAAAATGTTCAACTACTTAGGCATAGGTATTGCCACCCTGATATGGATCGTGGGACTGGGAACGCTTTTTGCGGGAGCCATCGGCGTGAGTAATATCATGCTGGTCACCGTGCGGGAGCGCACCAAAGAGATAGGTATCCGTCGCGCTTTGGGCGCCACGCCCGGAAATATCATCGGACAAATCCTCAGCGAGAGCGTGGCGCTCACGGTATCGGCCGGACTTCTGGGCATTGTGCTGGGAGTGGGATTGCTGCGGGTGGGCGGAATCATACTAAGTCAGGGCGACCAGTTCTTTAAAGACCCGCAGGTATCGTTCGGCATGGCCGTCGGCTCGCTCTTCATCCTCATTATCATAGGCGCTATGGCTGGATACATACCCGCGCAACGGGCCATGATGATAAAACCGGTGGAGGCGATCAGCGAAGAATAGCTCAATGTGGCTAATGTAATGATGTAGTGATTCAAATAATTATCAATTGTCAATTGAGTTAATACTCTTGGCTCTTTTGTCTTAACAAAAAAACGTATGAAAAAAGTATTGAGAATTGCCGGATTGGCTCTGTTGGGTTTTTTGGTAATATCTACCTTTGTGTTTCTCTGGCAGAAATCGCGTCCGAAAACAGTGACTTACAAGATCGAAACGGCCGTCAAAAGCGATATCGAAAAACGAACCGTAGCCACCGGAAAAGTGGAACCGCGTAATGAAATCCTCATCAAACCGCAGATGTCGGGCATCATCGCCGAAGTCTACAAAGAGGCGGGCGAAACCATACAAGCGGGAGATATCATTGCCCGGATACAGGTCGTACCCGACATGGTGAACGAAAGCAGCGCCGAGTCGCGCGTCGAAAGAGCCCGGTTGGCAGCCAACCAAAGCAGCGTCAATTATGAACGGGACAAAAAACTCTTCGATAACGAAGTGATCTCAAGAGAGGAGTTCGAAAAAGTGGAGTTGCAATATAAAAACGATCAGGAAGAGTTGCGCGCCGCCAACGACAACCTGAGCCTGGTACGCACCGGAATCACCAAGAGTTCGGCGCAAACCAGCAACACGCTGGTACGCTCCACGGTGAGCGGCACCATCCTCGATGTGCCCGTTAAAGCAGGTAATTCGGTAATACAGTCCAATAATTTCAACGACGGCACCACAGTGGCTTCGGTAGCCGACCTGGGCGATATGCTCTTCGTGGGCAAAATCGACGAAACCGAAGTAGGTAAACTCTCGGTGAAAATGCCCATGGAAATCACCATCGGCGCCATCCAAGACCTGAAGATACCCGCATCGCTGGAATACGTATCTCCAAAAGGAGTGGAAGAAAGCGGAGCTATCCTCTTTGAAATGAAAGCCGCTCTGCAATTGCCGCCGGATCTGTTTATAAGGGCAGGCTACAGCGCCAATGCAGATATCATCTTAGACCGGCGCAATAACGTAACGGCCATTCCCGAAAGCTCGCTGGAATTTAGCGGAGACTCAACTTTTGTTTACATCGTGAAGAGCGAAAACCCACAGGAATTTGAACGGAGATATGTAAAAATAGGCCTCTCGGACGGGATTCGCATCGAAGTAACCGAAGGACTGAAAGAGAACGATAAAATCCGGGGTTCCGAAATCATTGAGGAAAAGAAAAAATAACGTTTTCGTTTTAATTCATTAAACCCATTATGCATATCAAAACTATTATCATCGCCCTGTTTATAAGTGGCTCCCTGCTTCCGGCAACGGCACAGCAAAAATATGCGCTGTCGGAGTGTATCGATATCGCACTAAAAAACAACCG